>DAOTYL010000371.1:0-1831 GCA_034434955.1 Anaerolineae bacterium
CCGAGATGCACGCCACACGTGTGCATGTGGATGAGTTACTGGCTGCCGGTCAGATTGAGGAAGCGGAGCGCTATATGGAGGAGCGGCGCGCGCTCTTTGTGAGGAACGGCTACCGCATCCGCAAGCTGAACCAAGCCTACTTCGCTTTCTATGGATCATATGCCGATGAGCCAGGGGCGCCAGGGGCAGATCCGATCGGCCCAGCCTTGCGCGAGCTGCGTTACTATAGCGCCTCGCTGTATGACTTCGTGGCGACAGTGCGAGGTATAACCTCGTACGAGGAGCTACAGGATGCGCTTAACCGGAAACGAGCGCTTTAGGCGGGTGGATGAGCAAGCATTGCCCCGCACGATCGGTGAGGCGCTAGCCTATGCGCGGGCGCTTTGCGCTACTCGCGGAGAAGTTCTGACACCCAATACAGCGCAAGCGTTACTGGCGTATGTCACCGGACGTGGGCGGGCGTGGCTGTTGGCTCATCTGGAAGAGGCGTTAGCACCTCAAGATGCTGAGCGGTTCGCGATCTTGCTCAAACGCGCCGCCGAAGGTGAGCCATTGGCGTATCTGGTTGGCGAGCGTGAGTTCTACGGCTTGCCCTTCAGTGTGACGCCTGATGTGCTCATCCCTCGTCCTGAAACGGAGGCACTGGTTGACGTCGCGCTGGAGTGGATAAGCGCACGGGGTCTGGCTGCCCCGCGTGTGGTAGACGTCGGCACAGGCAGCGGGGCGATAGCCGTGACCCTGGCGCTCAAGCTGCCTGCTGCGCAGATCATCGCTGTGGATATTTCATGGGAGGCACTGCTCATAGCGCAGATCAACGCTGTGCGCCACGGTGTTGCGGAGCACCTTGCCCTTGTGCTTGGCGATCTCCTTGAAGCCTTGATCGGGCCATTTGATGTGATTCTCGCCAACCTCCCTTATGTCAGCCAAGCGGAGCTTGAAGCGCTGGAGGTGGGGCGCTGGGAGCCGCGCATTGCGCTGAATGGCGGGGCAGATGGTCTGCATCTTGTGCGACGCCTGATCGATCAGGCACCGAAGCGGCTCGTGCGCGGGGGGTTACTAGCGTTGGAGATCGGCGCCGAGCAAGGACCGCCCGTGATGGCGCTCTGCCGGGCAGCGTTTCCGCAAGCAGAAATCGCCATCCTGCCCGATCTAGCCGGGCACGACCGCATTATGAGGGTGATTACCAGATGACTGAATGGCTTGCTGTTGGCGATCCCCAAGCTCCTTTACGTGCGGCCGAGGTTATTCGGCAAGGAGGATTGGTGATTCTGCCGACCGACACGGTTTACGGTGTGGCTGCCGATCTATGGCAACCCCAAGCGGTGGCAGCGATCTACACCGCCAAGCGCCGCCCACCCGAACGTGCTATCCCCATCTTACTGGCCGATCTGAAGGATATTGTGCAGGTGGCACAAGATGTACCGCCAATGGCCCGACGACTGGCAGAGGTCTTCTGGCCCGGCCCGCTGACCATTGCCGTGCCCAAGCGGCCTGATGTGCCCCCTATTGTCTCATCGTTGCCAACGGTCGGCGTGCGCATTCCCAACCACGAGGCGACGCGGGCAGTGATCCGTGCGTGTGGTGGCACGTTGGCCGTCACGAGCGCCAACCTCTCCGATCAGCCCAGCTCACTCACGGCTGAAGACGCCGCTCAAGCGTTGGGAGAGGCCGTTGCGTTGGTGCTGGATGGAGGACGGTGCCCTGGGGGGATACCCTCAACAGTGGTGGACATAAGCAGTGGGGACATTCGTATCGTGCGGATCGGCCCGCTGGATGAGGCAGCGTTGCGACGGGCGCTGGAAGGGTGAGGTTGTTCCGCTCTGGGCAGCCT
>DAOTYL010000372.1:0-1978 GCA_034434955.1 Anaerolineae bacterium
GGGAGAGGCGCGGCTGGTAGGGATGTCGCTGGCGCTGCGCGTGCGTGACATCCTGCAACGGCCCGATCGCCCGGCCTGTTACCTGATGGGCGGCGAGACGACAGTGACGGTGCACGGCACAGGGCGGGGCGGACGGAATCAGGAGCTGGCACTGGCCGCCGCCATTGCGTTGGACGGCGTGGAGGGGGTGGCCATTGCCGCCTTCGCCACCGACGGTGTGGACGGCACCAGCGACGCCGCCGGCGCTATCGTCACCGGCCAAACGTGCGCCCGTGCGCGGGCATTGGGGCTTGACCCCGAAGCCTATCTCAACAACAATGATAGCTATACATTCTTTCGTCAGGTCGGCGGGCTGATCGAACTCGGCCCCACCGGCACGAACGTCAACGACATCGCTATGGCGCTTGTGTATTGAGCGCCACACCCGATCCAATCAAGGAATAGAGACGATGGCTGCTCCCTCCTCACGTCGCCAGTTTCTGCGCACCGTGGCCCTCGCCGGAGCAGGGCTGCTGCTGCCAAAGGTTGTCTACGCGCAGGAAAGCACCCCACGCCGCTACCTGCGTTGCCCTATCCTCATGTATCACTATATCGGCGAGGTACCGCCGGATGCATCAACCCTGCGCCGCGACCTGACCGTCACGGCGGCGCAGCTGACGGAACAGATCGCGTGGCTGCGCGACAACGGCTACACTGCCATCACATTGACTCAGCTGGCTGCTGCCTTGTTGGACGGTGCCGACCTGCCTGCAAAACCCATCGTGCTCACCTTCGACGACGGCTACGCTGACGCCTACGAGGTCGCTGCGCCCATACTAGCCCAAGGCGGCATGGTAGGCACGTTTTTCCTCATCAGTGGGCGTATGGATCAGCCCGGCTACCTGAGCTGGGCGCAGGCGGCGGAGCTGGCGCGGGCAGGCATGGAGATCGGCAACCACAGCGCCACACATCCCGACCTCACAACGCTGGACCGCGCCGCCCAGCAAGCCGAGATAGAAGAGGCAGCGTTGGCCATTGAAGCAGCGATAGGCGCACGTCCGCAGGCGTTTTGCTATCCCTTGGGGCGCTACACATTAGCCACTGTTGCCCTGCTGAAAGAGACAGGGCATCGCGTAGCCGTCACCACCCGCGACGGCACGGTACAATACGGGCGCTATCCCTATGCGCTGCGGCGGGTGCGGATACGCAACAGCACCACTCTGCGCACCTTCGCCTGGCTGGTAGACCGCCAGGCATGGTGACTATTCCACATGGCAATAGGGTTGAGCGGTGGAAAGGAGTATCTACCTCAACGGCACGTATATCCGTCAAAACCCCACCTACCACACCGAGGACTCCCTCTGGAAAGCGCAGCAGGTCCTGAAAATGCTCAATCGTCACCCCCTGCCCATCCAGACGGTGTGCGAGGTGGGGTGCGGAGCGGGGGAAATCCTCCTGCACCTCCAGCGCCACATGCCGCCGGAGACGCTCTTCTACGGCTATGACGTGTCCCCGCAGGCCTATGAACTGTGCAAGCAGCATACAAACGAGCGGCTGACGTATTACTGCGAGGACCTGCTCAACAAAGACACGCCGCCCTTCGACCTCCTGTTGTGCCTTGATGTCCTGGAGCACGTGGAAGATTACATGGGTTTTCTCAGGAAGCTAAGGGGTAAGGCACGCTACAAAATATTCCACATCCCCCTTGACCTCTCGGTGCAGACGGTGCTGCGGAGCATGCCCATCCTGCGGGCGCGGGAGAGAGTGGGGCATCTGCATTACTTTACAAAGGAGACGGCACTGCTCACCCTGCGCGATACCGGCCATGAGGTGTTGGACTACTTCTACACGCCCACTGTTGAGCAGGGAAAGGCGTTGATCTTCAAGCTGATGAAGTTGCCGAGGGCGGTGCTTATGTCCCTCAACGCTGATCTCACGGTGCGCATCCTCGGCGGACACTCACTGTTGGTGCTGGCAAGATAGAGGATAAGAAAACAAA
>DAOTYL010000373.1:0-1572 GCA_034434955.1 Anaerolineae bacterium
GGCGGAGTCGTCTCGGGCACTGCGGGAGTGGGTGACGGCGTAGGCGTGTCCGTCAGCGTGATGCCAGTATCGGGTAGGAACGGCAGGTAGCTATTAAGCAATCCGGCCAGCGTCAGATATGTGCCAAAGGCCATCGCGGAGAGCGCAAGCGCGATCACCAACAGCCAACTTAGACAGGCTCCCCCTCTGCTCCTTGGCACAGACGGCGCTTCGCTTACAACCTTTGCCTCCTCTTTGACCACCGCCGGCCCAACAAGCGGTGCAGGGATAACCTTGGGAGCAGCGGCAGACGGCGCCGGTTCTTGTGAAGCAGCGAGTGCCACTGCTGCGCCCACAAGGTCATCCAGGTGTGCTTTCATCTCCTCAACGCTCTGATAACGTTCCTCTGGCGACTTTGCCAGCGCCTTGTAGATGATGCGTTCCAGCCCCTCCGGAACCTCAGGATTCAGGCTGGACGGCGGCAGCAATGGGTCGTTGACATGCCTCAGCACGATAGCGATTGGCGTATCCGCGCTGAAGGGAACCGTCCCTGTGACGAGCTGGTAGAGCACAACACCTAGCGAATAGATGTCGGAACGGTGATCGCCCGGCTGGCCAAGGCCCTGCTCAGGGGACATATAGGCCGGTGTGCCTACCATCGAACCGCTGGCCGTCATAGTCGGGCCACTGACAATGCGGGCGATGCCGAAGTCCGTCAGGACCACGCGCCCATCCGAATCGAACATGATGTTGGCGGGCTTGATGTCACGATGCACCATCCCCCGTGCGTGGGCATAGGCCAGTGCATCCGCCAGATGGCGAGCGATGTCCACCGCTTCCGCAATGGGGAACTTGAGGCCCTGAAACTCCAGCGCCATCAGGCGGGCGCTTAGCGTAGGCCCGTCAATATACTCCATGACCATGTAATACAGGTCACGGTCGGCATCGTGCTCGAAGTCGTAGACTTGAACGATGTTGGGGTGGCGTAGTCTGGCAACGTTACGTGCTTCGCTCTCAAAGCGCTCCTTGAAAGTGGGGTCTTCGCTCAAGAAGGGATGCAGCACTTTGATCGCTACGTGGCGGTCCAGAGCGGCGTGGTATGCTTTATAGACCTCCGCCATCCCACCCCGCCCGATGCGCTCCAGCAGCTCGTACTTCCCTAGCGTTTTGCCTACCAGGTCCTCGGACACAGGCGCCTCTCAAGATTCAGAGGGTTTGCTGCCCTTTCACGGGGACAGAGGTTCAGTGCCCGGCAGCACTACAGAGCAACTCACACTGTGCTGAACCTGCGCCGGCTCGTAGTATAGATCGGCCTGCACGACATATTCACCCGGCGCAGGTTGTGGATCGCGCAGATGGATGGTCAGGTTAAGGTGATGCTGCATGCTTTCGATGACACTCACTGATGCCACCATTAGCCCATCAACGCGTCTGGCTGTGATCTCCAGATTAGGGCGGTCCACAGGCGCAAAGGGAGTGAGCAAGAGCCGAACTCTAAGCCGCCTCCCATCGGGGTAGGGTGTCACCAGCAACTCCCGTATGCGCACCTCATCGCGCGGTCGGGGGGCAAGTTCGGGATCGGTGATGAGATCC
>DAOTYL010000374.1:0-1625 GCA_034434955.1 Anaerolineae bacterium
CCCAAGTACCTCAACTCGCCGCAGACTCCCATCTTTGATAAAGGACGCCTGCTCTTTGGGCTATCGCAGGCGCGACGCGCCATCCGCGAAAGCGAGACGGTGGTGATCGTTGAAGGCTATATGGATGTCATGCAGGCCCATCAGGCCGGCTTCTTGAATGTGATTGCCCAGATGGGAACAGCCCTTACCGAGCCGCAGCTCCGCCTGTTGGCACGCTATGCCCGCCGCCTGATCTTGGCCCTTGATCCCGATACAGCAGGCCAGATGGCCACCGAACGGGGCCGTGAGGTAGTGGAGCGTGTCTCAAAAGTGGCTGCCCTGCAGGCTGGTGAGGAAGGGGTGTGGGGTTTTGACACAGCAGAACGGGAGTATCACGCCCGCCTCACCGCCGAGTTTGATGCACGCGGCATGATCACCTACGAAAGCCGTCTGGGGTTTGACATCCGCGTTCTAGCCCTACCCGAAGGCAAAGACCCCGATGACCTGATCCGCGAGGCACCCCAGGAGTGGGCCGCGCTTCTCGAGCAGGCGCTGCCCATCGTGGAGTACGTGATTCGGAGGGCCATCAGCGGCCAGAATCTGGACGATCCCAAGGTCAAATCCAACATCGCTCGTCAGGTTGTCCCCCTTATTGAAGGCATCGCCGACCGTGTGGAGCGCGATCACTATCGCCAGCGCCTGGCACGCTTGCTGAAAGTGTCCGAGGAGGCACTTTTCCCCGCGCGCATCACTGCTGACCGTCGCGCTCCCTCTTCACGCTTGCCCGGCCGAGAGGGGCCGCTCGCTCAAGAAACAACGCCTCTTTTGTTCACGTCGCCCACGCTCCCCCGTGAAGTGTTCTGCCTGGCCGCCTTGATCCGCCATCCCCGCTTGATCTACCACGTCAACCGCATTCTGGCCGAACACCTAACGTTCGAGCCGCTTGCCGCGCTTCAAGAGGTGCCTTCTGACGGCGGTCTCACCGCGCCGGCGGGGGTGCTTTCTTTGTCTGTCTGCGCGGCGGATTTCACGCGGCCAGAACATCGCGCTATCTTTCAGGCCTGGCAGGCCGCGCTGGAGCAGGACGAAGTTGAGCCACTCATCTATTTGCGCGAGTCGCTTGACCCGCTGCTCCGTCAGATGGTTGACTCATGGCTGGAGAGGCCGTTGGATGCCTTGCTGCGTGATGTCACCCCACTCGCCAAGAACCTCTCGCCCCGAAAGGTATATGAGGCAGCCATTGACAGCCTGTTAAACCTGCGCAAGGAGCGCATCAAAGAGCAGCTTAATGAGCTATGGTTTCTGCTCCGCGAGTCTGATGACAACGGCAACAGCCTAACCATGTGGGAGCACCGGGCAAGCCTTGATGTCTTGCTACAGGCCCGCAAGCAGATCGAGCGTGCCTGTCAGCGCCCGTATTTGTCAGAGCGATGGAGTAAGGCTGGAGACGCCGCAGGACGGAAGCACAACCCATGAGCCAACCGGATCGCAGTGAGTGGCCGCCCTCTGTCCAGCGCCTTCTAGACAAGGCGCGGCGTAAGGGGCAAATCAGCGAGGCCGAGATTTTAGCCGCGTTCGGCGATCCTGAGAGCGCCGAGGCTGTGCGCTTTTACGAGGCGCTGCAAGAGATGGATGTCGTGATCCTC
>DAOTYL010000375.1:0-13256 GCA_034434955.1 Anaerolineae bacterium
GCCAGCCCGCCGATGGTAAACCACAGACCTGCTTGAGCGGCCTCACGAGCCTGATAGGCTCGTGTGAGGGTGTAGATCACCAGCACAGTCATCAGCGGCATGAGCGCGACATGCTGGACAGTGCGGCCCATCCACACCGACCAGAAGGAGACGGCCATCAGGCCGGTGGTCATCAGTGCCACACGCACCCCGAACAGCCGCCGCATCAACTGCAAGGTGACGGCCAGCGCCAGCATCGTCAGCCAGACAGAGGGCAAGCGCCAGAGGATCAACCCACGCCCCATCAGCGCGGAAGAGATTGCCAGCAGAGCGTAGTAAAGCCCCTCCCGTACGGGCCTAACGTCATCGTAGATCACAGCAATGTCGCCCTGCTGCATGCGTTCGGAGAGTTGGGCGTTGATGATCTCCTCGGCGTGCATACCGGGGGGAACGGTCCCCAGTTGCCACAACCTGAAGAACGCCGCCACAAGCAGCAACCCTACCGCAACGGGCAAATACCAGCGTCCAGAGGTATGGAGAGGCGAGACGGCAGAAGTGGACACCATTGCAAACCCTACAGCGCTGTCATGACGGCGGTGAATATCAGTACCAGCACGCCCAAGGCGAGGTTCAGTGCCACAAGACGCCGTAGACGGCGGCGCAGCTCCCGCTGCATCGCTGCGCCCTGGGTGGCATTGTGTTGCGCCAACAGAGCGGCGCGGTTAAGGGCAGGGTAGACCGCCCACTGCATCACTGCGCTGAGGATGATCATCCCTCCCACCGCAACATGCTTCAATAAGAGGCTCAGTGACCATATATTGGTGATGCGCAGAAAACCGCTGTAGTTTGGGTTTCCGCCCATTTGGATCAGACCCGTGACCGCCAGCACTGCCAGGCTGATATTCGCCAGCGGGCGGAGACGGCGCTCCAGTGCCTCAAACAGCCAGCCCTCCGGTAAGGCATTGACTTGCAGCGCACGGCTGAAAGTGGGCCAGGCAACCAGTGTGAGGGTGGTCAACCCACCCAACCACACCACCGTGGCCAGCAGGTGAAGCGAGTAGTTCAAAGCGAGAACCCATGTGGGCATGTGCTGGATTATAAGGTGTTTGTGCGCTTGCGGAAAGGAGTCCGCTCAAAAATACACCGTTGCACGCTCTGCTTTTTGTCCATGCCCTTGCCCCGTGATACCATTGGCAGCATGATCACGCAGCGAATGACCATCCTCCCGGCAACACATGTTCAACGGGAGGAGCTCATTGGGGCGCTTAATGCCGCCTATGCGGATTACTTTGTCCCCATCCACCTTACCCCGCGCTCGTTTGATGACCTTGTTGCCCGCGAGTCTATCGATCTAGAGGCATCGGCCGTCGCCATCTGCAACGGGGAAGTGATCGGGATGGGGCTGCTGGCCATTCGCGGTCGGCGCGGCTGGATCGGCGGTATGGGAGTGCTGCCGCCCTATCGGCGACAGGGCGTGGGCCACCGCGTGATAGAATACCTGATCGAACAAGCTTGCCTGCATAGGTTGGAAACCGTCCAACTGGAAGTGATCGCCCAAAACACCGGAGCGCGGCGCCTCTACGAGTCATGCGGCTTTAAGGCCGCCCGCAAGCTGATGGTGCTGTCGTTCATGGGAGGAGAAGGCCGCAAGGTTGCACCTCCTTCCGGCGGCCAGCAACCTGCAATTATCCCCGCTTCTCCCGCCGATGCGCTTACTGCCCTCTATCGCCTGCCCGGCGTGCAGCGCCCTTGGCAACGCGAACGATCCGTCCTTGAAGCAGCGCTTGCTCACCTGGAGGCACTCGCTGCTTACCACCGCACCGATGGGCGTTTGCTGGGCGTGTGCCTCTCCCTCGGCAACACGACTCACCGCAACTTGCTTGACCTTGCCGCAACAGATGCAGAGGTGGGACGATTGCTGCTGGCCGCCTTGCTAGACCGCTACCCGCTCGCCGGTTTCTCATACCTTAACGTGGCCGAGGACGACCCCTTATTACCCACCTTGCTGGCTGGGGGATTCACCGAGTCGCTGCGCCAATACGAGATGTTTCTGTCGCTCCATCAGGAGGCCGCACACGGATGCATCTGACCATGTGCAGGAGGGGATCGCTTTACGCTGCACTCGCAGCGGGGACCCTAGCGCTTATCTCTTGCCAGCCTGCCGTACCGTCCGACACGGTCGCCGCGGCGCCCACCACGGCAGATGCCACCACGCCGCCTCCCGTGACTTCTTTAACGGCCGACCCGCCTCCTCCATCACCTGATACTGATGCGGTCCGCATTAACCTGGGGCGTGCACCCACGACGCTCGACCCCTTGCGTGTGGCTCCGCTGGATTTGAGTGCCAACGATCTGGTGGAGAACTTGTTTGTCGGCCTCACATCCCTCAACCCCGAAACCCAGCGCGTAGAACCAGCATTGGCCCGCAGTTGGGAGCCACTGGAGGATGGTCTCACATGGTATGTCTACCTGCGCGATGACGTGTTCTGGGTGCGGGTCGATGCAGTGACCGGCATGCTGGAGCGCATCCGTCCGGTGACTGCCGCCGACGTAGTCTACGCGGTTCAGCGTGCTTGCCGTGCCGACAGCGGCGCACCGCTCGGCTCACGGCCTGCGATCTTCGCCATCCAGGGTTGCCGTGAGATTTACGAACGTGACGTGACGACCCTAACGCTCGATTTCGTCCAGTCAACGCTGGGAGTGCGTGTCCTCAACGATGTGGCGGTTGAGTTCAAACTCACCAGCGATACGGCCATTTTCCCTACCTTGCTGGCCCTCCCCATGTTGCGGCCTGTCCCTGCCGACCTTGTCGCTTTAGAGGGCGACGGCTGGACGCAACCGGCTGTGATCTGGACAAGCGGCCCTTATGCCCTACGTCCTGATTCTTCCATCGCCGATGGCTATACTCTGGTGGCGAACAGCCTCTGGCCACTTGAACGCGGTGGCAATGTGGAAACGGTAGAGGTTACCTTTGAGGAAACCTCCGAACAGTCCTTCTACGCCTGGCAGGCCAGTGAATTGGACCTGACACAGATTCCGGCCGATGTACTTGCTGCGGCATCCTTTGGTGACAACACGGCTTATCGCCTCCTGGCCGAACCGGTGTCGGTGTTTCTGGTGGCTTCTTATGAGGTGGCTCCACTGGACAACGCCGATGTTCGACGCGCCCTCTCGCTGGCGCTCGACCGCGAGACGTTGGTGCGTGAGGTGCTGTTCCCCAACGGCATGACAGCCTTACCTGCTGACACCATCATCCCGCCTGGGACGGCGGCTCTGCCGCATGCCGAGGTGGGCGTAGGCTACAACCCCATCGCAGCACAGGAAACGCTGGCACGGGCAGGGTATCCCAATTGTCAGGGCCTGCCACCTATCACACTTTTGACCGATGAGGCATTTGACCTCTCTGCCGGCCTAGCACGCGGTATCCTCGCCATATGGGAAAGCGTGCTGGGCTGCCGCGGTGTGTTCGCTGTTGATCAGCAGCCCCTTTTGGACATCTACGCTGACTTGCAAACCCAACCTTTGGGGTCGCAACCACGCGCTGCCCTGATCCTATTAGGTTGGCAGGCCGATTACCCCGACGCTCACCACTGGCTCGCCGACCTCATGGGCTGCCGCGAGTTTTTCCCCACCGCTTACCTCGATCAGGCCCGCCCATGCATCCACGCTGACGCCCACCTGCTCGATGCCGCCACCCTGCACGATGAAGAAGCCCGTGCAGACCTCTACGAACGTGCGCTCAGCGAGTTTTTCGGGCCACAGGGCGAAATGCCCATTATCCCGCTTTACTTCTTTGCCCGCCCGATCGCCGTCCATCCTTGGCTGGACATCGGCGAGCAGCAGGCCGGCCCGCTGCGTTTTGACCGTTGGGTGGTAGACAGCGCCCAGCAACCCTAATAAAAAGGGAGGGAAGGGATGCACATTGACGTCTTCACCCTCTTCCCAGAGATGTTCAGCGGAGTACTGGGCAGCTCTATGTTGCGGCGTGCGCAGGAATTAGGGGCGCTCTCGGTAGCCTTGCACAATATCCGCGACTACACCACTGATAAGCATCGCACCGCCGATGACATGCCCTACGGTGGGGGCGGCGGTATGGTGATGAAACCTGAGCCAATTGTCGCCGCTGTTGAGGCTGTTATCCCACCAGGGGCCGGTATCCCTGTGATCCTGCTCAGCCCACAGGGACGTGTCTTCAACCAGCGCATTGCCTTTGAGCTCGCCCAGCACCCTCGTCTAGCACTGGTATGCGGTCATTACGAGGGCGTGGACGAGCGCATCCGCGAGCTGGTCATCACCGATGAGTTGTCCATCGGCGACTATGTGCTCACCGGCGGTGAGCTGGCCGCCATGGTGGTGATCGATGCCGTAGCGCGCCTATTGCCCAACGTACTGGGCGATCCCACCGGCGCGCAGGATGACAGCCACGCCAGCGGTTTGCTAGAGTATCCGCACTACACGCGCCCGCCAGAGTTTCGGGGGTTGCGTGTGCCAGATGTCCTGCTCTCCGGTCATGAGGCAAACATCGCACGCTGGCGGCGCGAGCAGGCGCTGCGTCGTACTTGGCAGCGCCGCCCTGACCTGCTGCTCAACGCGCTGCTTAGCGAGGAGGACCGCGAATTTCTGCTCACCCTTGCCGAGGATGAGGCCAATCGCCGCGCCGTCAAGAGCGGTTGCCACTGATGGTGGCCGCCACTGAGAGAGATCGTTAGCCTGCCCCTGTGCGGATATAATCGGGATGATGAGTAAAAAGCAGAGCACCCAGCAGCCCCGCCGCAGAGCACCGGAAAGGCCGCCTGACAAGCAGCCAGCTGCACTGTCGGAGAGGGCACCTATCAGGGAACAGCGCCCTTTTGAGAAGCCCCGGTTGGTGGTGAAAACCGGCGAAGCTGCCCGTGCCGCACGCCTTGAAGAAGAGGAGCGTCATCTAACGTTCTGGGGGGTAATGATCCGCCTCCTACCGGTGTGGGCGTTGGCCATCATGATCCTACTGTTGGAGCCAACTTTGCCCATCCGCGCCATCGGCGCAGTAATCGGCTGGATCAGAACGCTTGGCCCGGCTTCAACTCCTCCACCTGTTGTGGAACCGATCTTCATCGTGGAAGGAGCACAGGGCACCCCACAGGAAGGTGAGCTGCCTCCGCCCGGCTGGAGCCTTGACATCTCCCCCGCCTTCACGCCGGAAGTGCGCTATTGGGCGGACCACATTGCCCGCTGGTCGGTGACGTATCGCGTTAAGCCCAACCTTATCGCCACACTGATGCAGATCGAATCGTGCGGCAACCCTAACGCCGAATCCGAAGCAGGCGCAATGGGCTTGTTCCAGGTGCTGCCACTGCACTTTGAAAAGGGCGAAGACCCTTTTGACCCCGACACCAATGCCCGCCGTGGCTTGCAGTTCTTCATCGAGATGTACGCTGCTGCCAACGGCGACCTCGGCTTGACCTTTGCAGCCTACAACGGTGGCCCGTCCATCATTGAACAGTCCCCCTCCGAATGGCCCTCTGAAACGCAAGCTTATCAGTTCTGGGGGAGTGGCATCTTTGAGGAGACAGAGCGCGGCTTCGCAGAAAGCCCTACGCTTCTCGATTGGCTGGACGCCGGGGGCGAATCACTGTGTGCTGAGGCGGCTGAGGAGCTCGGTATCCCCCGCGAATAGGAGGCGTGTGGGGCTGCCTTTCAAGGAGGGGTGCCATGAAGCTAGGACTTGTGGGCTTGCCCATGAGTGGCAAAACCACGATCTTTAACGTGCTGACCGGGGCCAACCGCCCAACGAGCCTCACCGCACCTGGCAAGCTTGACGTGCAGGTTGCGGTCGTAGACGTGCCTGACCCACGTCTCGACGCGCTGGCCGAGATCTTCCGACCGGAGCGCAAGGTATACGCCAAAATCACCTACGCAGACGTGGCGGGCCTGACCAAAGGCATCAGCGAAGGCGGGTTGAGTGGGCCGTTCCGCACGCAGCTCAGCCAGATGGACGGCTTTCTGCACGTGATCCGCGCTTTTGAGGACCCCAATGTCCCTCATCCGGAAGAAACCCTCGATCCGCAGCGCGATCTGGAGATTCTGGACACGGAGTTTCTGCTCGCCGATCTGATCGTCGTCGAGAACCGCATCAAACGCCTCAAGGAAGAGATTGCGCGGGGAAAAGACCGCGCCGCCAACCTGAAGGAGCTGGAACTGTTTGAGCGCCTGCGTGCCACGCTGGAGGCTGAACAACCGCTGCGCGATGTGGACCTGAAGCCGGAAGAGCAAACTGCGCTACGCGGCTATGGCTTCCTGACGCAGAAGCCTAAGCTGGTAGTGCTCAACATAGGGGAAGAAGCCCACGAAACGGCAGACCTGGTACATGTGAGGGGGCGACATACCCGCGTCATCGCCGTGCGAGGCAAACTGGAGGCCGAGATCGGCCAGCTCGATCCGCAAGAAGCCGCTCTGTTCCGTGAGGAGTACGGCATCGACGAACCAGCACGGGATCGGGTGATCCGCGAGTCGTATGATTTGCTTCAGGTTCAAACTTTCTTCACCGTGCTAGGGGACGAAGTGCGTGCCTGGCCATGCCGCATTGGAGCCACTGCGCTGGAAGCAGCAGGGGAAATCCATACGGACATCCAGCGCGGTTTCATCCGCGCCGAAATCATCCCCTGGGATGTTCTGGTGCAGCTGGGAAGCTGGGCCGAGGCCCGCCATGCGGGCAAGCTGCGGTTAGAGGGCCGCGACTACGTAATGCAGGACGGCGACGTAATGACCGTGCGCTTCAACGTGTGATCCTTGCAGGGGATTCTCAGGAGCGGCGCGGCGGACGGTTTTCGCGCGTAGATTGCGGGAGCAGCGTTTGCAAGATGGCACGCACCTCGCGGCGCACCCGCGCATCGGTGCGCATCAAGTCACCGATGCGCTCGCAGCTATACAAGACGGTGCTATGGCTGCGCCCGCCAAGAGCCTCGCCGATCTCCTGAAGCGAGATGTCGGCCTCTTTATGGGCAATGTACATCGCCACCTGCCGGGCCACAGATACTTCACGGCTGCGCCCACGCCCGACCAGATCAGCGGGCGTGGTGCCGTAGTATTCGGCCACCGCCATCAGGATGTCTTCCAGTGCAAGCTGCGACTCGCCGGTTGGCTGATAAGGTCCTAAAACGGTTTCCGCCATCTCCAGCGAAGGGGTCTCCTGGCCGAGGAGCGAAGCCGCTATGATGCGGTTCAACGCACCTTCTAACTCACGCACGCTGCCATCAAACTCTTCGGCAATGCGCTCCAACAAGTCAAGGGGCAGGCGATCACCGAAACCGCGTAGATGCGCTTTGATTTCCAGAATGTCCACGCGTGTCAAGAAGTCGGGGGGTTGAATCTCAACCACCAGCCCACCCTCAAAGCGGGATCGCAGACGCCGATCCAGTCCCTTGATTTTGCTGGGTAACTGGTGGGCCGCGATGACGATCTGGGCATCGGCGCTTATGAGCGCATTAAAGGTATGGTAGAACTCCTCCTGCGTGGCTTCCTTGCCTGCCATAAACTCAATGTCATCCATGAGCAGCACATCCACGCTGCGATACTTGGCGCGGAACTCATCCGCACCATGCAAGCGAATAGCAGCCAGCAGGTCATTGGTGAACGTTTCTGCGGTGACATAGAGCACGCGCAGTCCTCGCTCCGCACAGGCGTTGCCGATGGCGTGGAGCAGGTGGGATTTCCCTACACCGACACTGCCGTAGAGGTAGAGGGGGTTGAACTGCGCAGCAGGAGCCTCCACAACAGCCCGTGCGGCGGTCAACGCCAGGCGGTTGCACGCGCCGCTGGCGTAGGTGTCAAAAGTCTGGCGTGCGTTAAGGCCCGTCTCGCCAGGGGGGAGGCGTTCAAAGCGCGGCTCCTCCTCACGCGCCGGATTGAGATCGGCCAGCAGGGGGCCGGCGTTATGGAGGTCGGCGGCCTGTGGGTGCTCAGGGGCGACAATAAAGCGTACTTCTACACTGCGCCCTGCAATGCGGCCCAGGGTCCGGGCCACTACCTTCTTCAGGCGGTGCTCAAGCCATTCGCGGGCGTAGATGTTGGGCACGCCGATAATGTACGTGCCGTCCTCATGCGCAACAAGGCGGGCATGGCGCAGCCATGTATTGAAAGCCTCGCGGGGGATCTGCAGTTGAAGCTCGCCGTAGGCCGCCTGCCAAACTTCAGCAGGGCTGCGTGTCTGCTTGTCCATGCTTCCCGCAGTCTGTCGGGCGGGGACAAAAAGAACAGGCATGAAGCTCACACCTGAAAGCGCGTTCCCCGCCGAAGATTCCGTTTTCTACAGATTGCTCTTGCAGTGGCTCAGTAAAGCGCAGCGTCCAGCTTGCTACGCTCCATCATAGCAGAGTTGAGATATCCGAACAACGCCGCGACCTTAAAAAGTCATATTCTTTAAGGTTGGCGAATGTTAAAGAATTCGGCGCAAGGTGGATGCCGCATTATCCGGATTCAGAGCTGGAGGCGAACACCCGATTGCCTCCATTTGGGGGATTAGCATGCCCCGCAGCAAGCCCGGTCAACAAGTAGGGGCAACCGTTGCGATCTTGATGGAACGATGTATAATGTGAAGCAGCGCGGGCATAGTTCAGCGGTAGAACGTCAGCTTCCCAAGCTGAATGTCAGGGGTTCGAATCCCCTTGCCCGCTCTGAGAGAGTGGCTTAAGACAGTGAAGAGCCTCAAGCCGCTCTTTTTTTCGATCCTCAACCTAGCCCGTCCTGCAGCATCATCCGTGCAGCGCGACGGGCGATCTCCACGGCGTAGTTCGTGCCGCGATCCCAGGGGTACACCTGACTCATAGAAGCAAAGTACAAGCCGGCAATCGGCGTGCGGATGGCCGGCAGATTACGCGAATGGTTGACCAAAGGAACGGGTTGCGCGTAGGGCACGCGGAACAGCCAGCGCTTGCGGATCCAGGTAGGTGAGAAGTCGGGGTTTACCTGGGTAAGCGCAGGCAGGAAACGTGCGGCCAGCTCTTCCTCACTCAGGCGGAAGTGCTCATGATCGGGCGGTAGATAGTCGCCCAGATAGACGATGTGATCGCCCCCGAAATGTTGGGGAGAAACGTAGTTAGTATGTTCAACGAGCGCCAGAAAGGGGAATGGATTCTCGTATCGATTGGGGCTGCGAGCAGGTAGGTTGAGCCAATATGTTCCGTCGGTCATAAGTTGGCGATCTAGCGCCAAGATCAGCGCGATAGCCCCCATACTGCGCAGCGCACGTACCTTGCCGGCATAAGGTTCGGGCAGATCGGGAGCGATCTTGAGCAGCAGCCCGGGGCTGGCGGTGCAGAGCACCTGATCGAAACGTTCGCTCTGCCCTCTCACCGTGACTTCAAGCCCACCAGATGAGAGGGGGATTACGCGTTCCACAGGAGTATTAAGGACAATCGCCGCGCCGCGTGCACGGACGGCTTCGGCCAGGTCTTCCAGTGCGGCCTGGAAGCCGCCCACATATGTTCCAAGTTGAGCGGTGCGCTTGTAGGCACGTGCCCACATCCAAGCCATGTTGACTTGATCGTAGAGAGGACCGAACTTGCCGATCAGTAAGGGACGCCATACCTCCTCATGGGCACGACGCCCTACCCAGCGCAGCAGCCAGGCATCGGCGGTGTACCTCTCCAGCGTGATGCCAAAGGGGTAGAGTTTAAGGAACGCCCCCACTGCACCGAAGCGCAGTTTGTCCAGCAAGGAGAGGCCGGGGATACGGAAGACGTTTATCACCCGCGAAAGCGTTGCGCTCCTCACGACCGGCGCATCAAGCGGGTAGATGCCCTGCGGATGCCAGATGCTGGTGGTGGGGCTGTAGAAGCGGACTTTGTGCGCACAGCCGATCTCCTTGAGCAGGCGCAGGATATCCTTATCCGTGTAAAACCAGTGATGATAGAACTTCTCCAGCGACCAGTCCCATTTCTCATCACGGAACCCTGCTGCCAGTCCCCCCACCTCGGCCCCCGCCTCATAGACGATGACCTCATGCCCCGCTCTGGCGAGGTCATAAGCGGCGGCCAATCCGGCAGCGCCCGCTCCAATGACGGCGATTCGCATCTGGTTAGCTCCCATGCAGAAAAGAGCGCTTTCTAGAGCGCCTCAGGTTCGGCTTCTGAGACCGCGTGAGTGGCACGTGCAAAGTCCTGCCAGTGCACACCCTGCTGTGCCATGAAGAAGAAGCCCAACAGAGTGATGGGCAGCCAGAGCGCCGCATGCAGCACCAACGTGTAGGCCGCGGCAATATTTTCCCCCACACCGAAAACTTTAAGGATTTCAATGCCCGGCTCGTCAAACGTGCCCACGTACCCCGGCGAGCTGGGCAGCGTCGTCGCAAGGTTCACAACGGCCGTCATGAGCATCAGCACAAAGAAGCTGACCTCAAAATCAAAGGCGTGCATGACGAACCAGTACTTGGTCGTCTCGGTTAGCCAAATCAGCATCGAGGAGACGAGCGTCATCAGCATATCGGCGGGGCTGCGCAATGATGCCAGACCTTCCACGAAGCGCTCGGCCTGCACAAGGATAAAGCTCCGCACGCGCTCAACGGGAACGATACGCATCAGCACCGCCGTGTAAAGGCGCTGCGTGAAGGCAGGCCGCAGTGCCAGCAGGAAGAACCCCAACAGCGCCCCAAAGAACAGGACGGTCATCCAGATCACAATGCGGTCAAAGGGGGACGGAATGGGCGCAAACGGCAGGGCCGCAAAGACGAAGATCAGCATCACCAGCCCGTCAAAGATGCGCTCAACAATGATGGTGGCCAGCGAGGCGCTGATCTTCAAGCCCTCGTTGCGCTCCAGCACCCAGGCGCGGATCACCTCGCCCGCTCGGAAGGGGTAAACGTTGTTGCCCATGTAGCCAATCACCACCACCGGGAATAGCTGCGCCAGCCCAACGTGCTTGATGGGGCGCAGCAGATAATGCCAGCGCCAGGTACGTGCCCACACTGCCACAAAGTAGACGGCCACGCCGGGGATCAGCCACCAGTAGCCTGCCCTTTTGAGATGGCGCCACACCTCGGGCAGGCTTAGCCCTTTGAGGGCCAAATACAAAAAAACAGCACTCACGGCAAGACCTACCGCAAGGGCTAACCAGCGCTTCCAGTGTTTCATGTAATCCTCTGGTGCAGCGGAGAACCTCCCGAACGGGCGGGATTGTACCATATAGACCGTTGGCGTGCTGTTGCACCATTTATATACACGCGGCGCAAGGAATTTGCTCACCTGCTGCTACTGTGTTTGGCGTGTGGGGGAACGCTCGGTAAAATCGGGCGTTGCGTGGTGGAGGAAGGACATGGCGATCTCGCACGAGGACCTCAGGGTAAAACTGGAACAGGAGCGTGACCGTCTGCGCCGTGAGCTGGCCGAGATCGGCCTGCACGTGGAGGGGAACCTCGGCTACGGCACGCATCAGGCCGATGATGCCACCCTTGCTTTCGATCAGGCTGCTGCCGAGGCCATGCGCCGCAATGCCGAGCGTATGCTCTACGATATTGAGCGGGCGCTGACACGCATGGAAGAGGGGACTTATGGCATCTGCCGCAGCTGCGGCCAGCCCATAGACCTAGCCCGTCTGCGGGCGATCCCCTATACACGCTACTGTGTGGACTGCGCCCGCCGTCACGAGGAATAGGGACGTTGGCGGATCGCGCCCCTGCGCCGCAGACCATCCACCTGGCCGTCTCGGCGGCGGGTGAACGCCTGGATCGGTTTGTGGCTGCTACGTTGGAGGAGTTCAGCCGCACAGAGGTGCAGCGCCTGATCCGCGGGGGCAGGATTTTGGTCAACGGCAAGCCTGCCAAAGCATCGCACCGTCTGGCTTCCGGCGACACTGTGACGATTGCTTTGCCACCTCCCCAACCGCAGGCTGTCTCTGCCGAACCTATTCCTCTTGACGTGATCTACGAGGATGACGACCTGGTCGCCATCAACAAACCGGCAGGTATGGCCGTGCACCCTTCCGCAGGGAACCGCAGCGGGACGGTGGTCAATGCGGCATTGGCGCGTTGGTCGGAGATGCGCCGCGTGACAGGCGAAGAGCGTGCTGGCGTGGTGCATCGCCTTGACAAAGGCACATCTGGGGTGCTGTTGCTGGCCAAAACACCCGCCGCCCTCAAAGCCCTCCAACAGCAGTTTAAGGAGCGCACCGTTTACAAGCGTTACCTCGCTCTCGTGGAAGGCGTGCCTGCCAGCAGCAGCGGCTTGATAGAAGCACCCATAGGCCGCGATCCCCGTCATCGCAAGCGCATGGCTGTTGTCGCTGGAGGGCGCCCCGCCGTCACCCGCTACGATATGCTGGAAAGCCTACGCAATTATGCCCTCCTCTCCATTGAGCCGCGCACAGGGCGCACCCACCAAATCCGCGTACATCTGGCCTGGCTGGGGCATCCTGTCGTGGGCGATACAACTTATGGCCCGCGCAGAGCGCATCCCTTACTCTCCCATCCCTTCCTGCATGCAGCCGAGCTGCACGTCAATTCTCCCTCCACCGGCGAGCGCCTGAAGTTCGTCGCGCCGCTTCCTGATGCACTGGCCGAGGTACTCGCCGCACTGCGCCGCAGCATGTGACATTACACGTCACACTTGGGCGCTATAATTCCTTATAGCACTGACAAGAGGATACAGAGACCTTTTCCCACAAGGCCGCCCTCGTGCGGCTTGACCTGCGCTACAAGAGCGTCTAGCATGGTCGGCAAAGCCTAGGGGAAAGGATAAGCCCGCCATGCGCGATGATGACTTGCGCATACTGGATCACATTAGTCTACGCGATCTGGAGATCGCCCTCGATCTGCATACCCGTGAGCTGGCTAAGGTCACCGAGTACACGGCTTTCAGCTGGTCGGTCAGCCGTCACCATATGTTCGAGCGTTGCAAGCGCCAGTACTACCTGAACTACTATGGGGCGCGTCGTGTGCGCGAGGCCCGCGAGCGGGTTGTCAGCGCCATATGGTGGCTCAAGCAGGCAACTCTGCTCTCAGCATGGATCGGGCAGGTCATCCACCATCTGGCAGCGGTGGCGGTGCGTGCTCACCGTGACCGCCAGCCTATTGATGAAGAGAGGCTCATCGATCAGACGCTCGAGTACTACCACGCCGGCATCTATGCCTCGCAGCGCGGCACTAAGCATGAGGGAGAGTGGCGGGTGCTGTTTGAACACGTCTACCCCAACGATCCCTTCTCCATAGACCGCAACGCTGCCGAAGTGCGGGTGAGCGATCTAGCCCACACCTTCTTTGAGAGCGAAGCGTGGGACCTGATCCGCAGCCTGCCACCGCAAGCCGTGCA
>DAOTYL010000376.1:0-11374 GCA_034434955.1 Anaerolineae bacterium
GCGCTGCCCATAGCACGGTGTAACGCCCCATGAGGTCCAAAACGCCGAGGTATAGCGTCCCCAAGCCCAGCGCCAGATAGAGCAGGTAAGCGTATAAGGGGTCCATGCGCAGAGAGGGCGCAGGCCGCACAGCACTGCTCGGCGCAGATGCAGAGGTAGGGTGGGCAGTCTGCGGCGGATCAGGAGAGGGTAGAGGCGCGGTGCCCATAGGCGCTACGGGCGGCGGCGCGGCAACCGGAAAAGGGGGACGTTCGCGGATCAGCGGCAGCCGCCTGCCGGCAGGCAACGCACTTGCGCCGGCAACCTGCTCGGCAGGCAGATGCGGCACTGCGATCTGATAAGCAGAGGGCAGCGGGAGAGGGATGTGCACCAGCGGCGGCAGGCCCGGGTTGAGCGGTCGGCGGGCAGCCTCGCGATCCACCGGCGGCGCCACCAGCGGAGGGACCTCCGGCATGGCTTGCCCACCGTGCACCAGCGGCCTGATGTGATGGACAGCGTAGCCAGATGATTCAGGCTTACGGGCCGAAAAGAGGCCGAGAGGCCGCATCGGGCGAACGCTCCAACAGTGTGCGGAAAGCGTGCAGGGTTGCTTCCACGCGCTCCGCTGTGATCCAGTAATGTGTCACGGCGCGGAAACTACGCCTGCCTGTGACTTCCAGCTTGATATTGTAGTCCCGTTGCAGGATAGTGGCGAGCGTGGGGGCGTCGTAGGGGACGGTCTCATCCAGCGAGAAGAAGAGTATATTGGTACGTGGCATACCGAAATCCAACCGCACGCCGCCGATCTGCGCCAGCCCTTCGGCCAAGCGGTGAGCAGCAACGTGATCTTCATGCAGGCGCTGCGTCATCTTCTCTATGGCAATGATGCCGGCAGCGGCAAGGATGCCGGTCTGACGCATCCCGCCGCCCAGGCGCTTGCGCACGCGCCGCGCCCGCTCGATGAAATCCCGCGAGCCGCACAGCATGGAGCCGATGGGCGCGCACAGCCCCTTGGAAAGGCAGAACATCACCGAGTCTACCGGCGCAACGAGCTCCTTCACATCGCAGCCCAGCGCGGCGGCAGCGTTCCACACCCGCGCCCCATCCAGATGCAGCAGCAGGCCGTATTCATCGCAGAGAGCGCGTACTGCCTGTGTGTACTGCGGCGTGAGGGGCACACCGCCCACACTGCCTTGCGTATTCTCCAACGCCACCAGCCGCGTGCGCGGATGGTGGATGTCGTCCTCACGGATGGCATGGCGGATGTTCTCCAGCGCCAGCGTGCCATCGGGATGGACGGGCACCGTATGCAGCTGCACGCCGCCAAGGGCCGCCGCGCCGCCCGCTTCGTACTTGAAGATGTGGGCTACATCCCCTACGATGACCTCGTCGCCGGGCGTGCAATGGGTCAGCAAGGCGATCAGATTGCCCATCGTGCCACTGGCGACGAACAGCGCGGCCTCTTTGCCCATGCGCTCAGCGGCCAGCGCCTCCAGCCGCAGCGTGGTCGGGTCGTCGCCCCATACATCATCGCCGACTTCGGCGCGAGCCATTGCTTCGCGCATCTCCGGCGTGGGCCAGGTGACAGTATCGCTACGCAAGTCAATGGAGTCCATTTTTCCACCTCCAGATGTGTGAAAACGGCGGCCCAGGGGGGGCCGCCACACTCGGATGGGTAGTCGAGCATCACCAAAGCCGCAGAACGCAAGCCCTGTTCCCCTAGTAACGGCGCACGATGGCGCGGTAGATAGCAGGTTGGCGCGTTTGGAGTGTCTGGCGCTGCTCGCGGAACTTGCGGACCTCATCGAGGTCAATGTGCGCCACTGCGTAACCTTCAAGTGGCTTGCTCTTGGGTTTCTCTTTAGCCTCTTTCTCTTCCTTCTTTTCGCCCTCGGTCTTCTTCTCTTCCTTCTTCTCCTCAACCTTCTCCTCGCCCGGCAGGTGCGCATACACCCTGCCCTGCGGCCCCACGATCATGCTCTCGCCGCCGAAAGCAAGTGTCACGTCCTCGCCGACACGGTTGGCGGCAGCGACAAAACAGGCATTCTCATAAGCACGCGCTCTGACTAGTGTCTTCCACTCGTCAACGGCATCCTTCTCCCAGTTGGCGAGCACACACAGCATCTCTGCACCGTCCAGCACGAGACTACGCGCTACCTCCGGGAAGGCCAAATCCCATCCCAGCATCAGGCCGATCACACCGAAGTCAGTCTCAAAGACGGGCAGCTTGTAGCCTTCGCGGAAGGCGAGGCGCTCCTCGCCCTTGAGGTGCGTCTTGTAGTACTCGCCGATCAGCTCACCATCCGGCCCGACGAGCACTGCCGCGTTGTAGAGGATGCTCTCCACGCGCTCCTTGGCGACCATCCCAAACCCGATGTGCACGCCCAGCTCCTGCGCCCGCTGCGAAATGAGGTTGACCGTGGGGCCGGGGATGATCTGCGCCGCCTGCGTGAACTTCACGCCCAGCTCATAGCCGCTGGTGACCAGTTCGGGGAAGAGGATCAAGTCCACTTTCTGCTGGGTGGCGATCTTGGAGATGAAATCCGACATTTTGACCAGATTGTCTTCTACCTCACCCAGCGCGGGTTTCATCTGTACGACAGCGACCGTAATCTCTCGCATGACGGCTCCTTGATTTGCGGAATGCACAAGCGGCGTGAAATGTAGCCGAATCCTCCGCCCTTGTCAAGCATCGTATCCACCGAGGGTGAGGTTCGCAGGCGGCCACTTGCGGGCTGCTTCACTGTGTGACACAATCCATCCGGGGATCGGCAGTGTGCGGTTCCCCATCGCGTCCATTTGCTTGCGGGAGGTGACCTTCGTGACCGAAGTCCGGCTCATGATCCCCGGCCCGGTGGAAGCGGAGGACAGCGTGCTCTCGGTCATTGGAGAGCAAACCCTGCCCCACTACGGCCCTCTCTGGATGCCCCTTTTTGAAGAAACCGTCTCTTTGCTTAAGCAACTCTTCATGACGCAGGGCGATGTTATCGTGATGCCCGGCCCGGGCAGCGCCGCGCTCGATGCAGCGGTTGCCAGCCTTGTTCCGCAGGGCGCCAGCGCTTGCGTGTTGGACAACGGCTTCTTCGGGATGCGTGCCACCCAGATTATTGAGGCCAACGGCATCCACCCCTGGGTGGTGAAAGCCCCCTGGGGGCGACACGTTGACCCCGCCGATGTGCGCACTAGCCTACGCGATTGGATTCCGCAGGCCAAGCGGGCGGGGCAGCCTATCCGTGCGCTGGTGATGATCCACCACGAGACCAGCACCGGCGTGCTCAACCCGCTGCGCGACATTGCGGCAGTGGCCCACGAGTTTGACCTGCCGCTCATCGTGGATGCGGTGGCATCGCTGGGCGGCGTACCCGTTGCCGTGGACGAATGGGGGATTGACGTGTGCGTCAGCGTGCCCAACAAATGCTTGGGAGTCCCGCCGGGCGTGGCGCTGATGGCCGTCAGTCCGCGTGCTTGGGAGTTGGCCAAGAGCAATCCCTCACGGCACGGCTGGTACCTCGACCTACGCACCTGGCGCTGGTACATAGATAACTGGGGCGATTGGCATCCCTATCCCACCACATTGCCAACCAACAACATTGTGGCGCTGCACCAAGGCCTCAAGGACATCTTCGCGGGCGGCCTTGAGGCGCATTTCGCCGCTTTCCAGCGGGCTGCGGCGCAGGCGCGGGAGGGGATGGCAGCGCTTGGCTTCACCCTCTTCCCTGAGCCGCAGTACGCTGCACCGCCTATCAGCGCCTTCAATGCGCGGCCCGATGTAGACACGGGCGACTTGCTGCGCTATCTGCTGCATGAGCACGGTTTGATGGTCTCCGGCGGCCTCGCCGAGCTGAAGGGCAAAATCTTCCGTGTGGGACACATGGGCCGCGCCAGAGAGCCGCAGGTAGTCAGCGCCTTGCTGGAGGCTACCCGTATCTATCTGACGGAGCACGCTCCGGCTTAGCCGAGGGGACAGGATGGCTTATGGGTCGTCCTGTCCCTTCTCCTCCCCCGTATCTCGCGGACGGTCCGCCGAGATGCTGGACAACGGAGGCGCGCAGCCGTAGTGGTAGCCTTTCCGGCCAGCCTGATACCGGGCGGTGGTGACGACAAGGTAGCCGTCAGCGGAACATCTCCTCCACCACCGGCCTGATCCCCTCCCAAATCGGCTCCTGAATGGACGCCCCGGCCTCTGTTGTACGGGCGTAGTACATTGTCTCGTCAAAAGTGCGGCCGTCTATGCCCTGCGGCCCCACCCACAGGACCGCCGGCGCAAGCCTCAATGCATCAAAGATGGTCAGATCGGTGTCCACGTGCCGGCTGAAGGCCAGGTATACGGCTGGCAACCGTCCCCAATTGCTGGGCCACAGGAGCTGACGGAACAGGGCTGTGATCACCTGCATTTGACGGCGTGGGCGATCCATGCTGCCCGTGCCGTGACGCAAGCGTGCATACTGTAGCGCCCGTTCGCCGTCCATGTGCTGTCTGCCGGGCTGGAACTCCACTGTCATCACGCCATAGTCGTTGGTCGGGTACTCGTAGTCAATTAGGTGACGTTCCACATCCACCGTGACGCCGCCTGCTGCATCCACAATGGCAATGAATCCCTCAAAGTCGATGCGCAGGTAGCGATGAACGGGCACATCAAAGTTTCGCTCCACAGTTTGCCGCGCCAGCGCCGGCCCGCTGCCGGGATTGTCCACCTCGGCGAAGACGTGGGCGGCGTTGATGCGCTGCTTGCCGTAGCCGGGGATGTCCACCCACAGATCGCGGGGGATGGAGAGCATGCCCACATAAGGTTGGGATGGGTCAACGGTAGCCAAGATCAGTGTGTCGGTGCGGGTCGCCACGCCCTCGCCGGGGCGGCTGTCCAGCCCGAGGATGAGGATGTTGAGGCGCGGCGGCGGCGCAAGGCGGTACATCACCAGCATCAGCACCATGAAGCTCACGATGAAGAAGCCCAATGCCAGCGCCCCGCGCAATAGACACCCCAAGCACGCCATACCCTTGCGGCGGCGTGCGCGGTAGAGAGGCCGCCGATAGCCTCCCTGCAGGGGGCCGTAGCGCATTGCACGATGTGGCTGCGTCTCGCCCCTGCTCAATGGTGCGTGCGGCCGTGTGAAGTCATCTGGATGGGGGTTGTGCATGACGGGGGATCATAGCACAGAGGACGGGGATTGCACACCCGAACGTGCCAGCCTCACCCTCCGATCTCCGACATAACTCGGTTGCGCGGGACGACGTTCTCCGCAAGGCCATGCCCCCAGGGTTTGCCCCAGATTCCGGCGCGGATGATCCCTTTGAGGTCCTCTATCGTCGCCCCTTGGCGCAACGGCGTGAGCAAGTCCACCTCTTTTTCCCGCAGCAGGCACAGGCGCAGACGGCCATCGGCGGTGAGGCGGGCGCGGTTGCACGCCGCACAGAACGGTGCGCTGACCGAACTGATAAACCCCAGCGTACCCTGTGCCCCGTTGAGGCGGTACAGGCGGGCTTCCCCGTCAAGATGACCGTCATCCAGCAGTGTCAGCGGGCCGAGTTGGGCTTCAATCGTGCGGCGTAACTCCTCTTCAGTCACCACAAGTGACTGCTGGAAGTCGGCCACCGTGCCCAGCGGCATCATCTCAATGTAACGCACCTGCCAGTCGTGCTCGTAAGTCAACTTTGCCAGGTCTACCACATCCTGCCCATCGTTGAAGCCACGCACCACCACGCAATTCAGTTTGATGGGCTTCAGGCCGGCCTCCTCCGCCGCATAGATGCCCGCCAGCACATCCTCCACCTTGCCCCAGCGTGTGATGCGCCGGAAGCGCTGCGCGTCAAGTGTGTCAAGGCTGATGTTGCAACGCGCCAGCCCGGCCTCGGCCAAGCGAGGCGCGAGCTTGCTCAACAGCACGCCGTTGGTCGTCATGGAGACCTCGCGCACGCCCGGCGTGTGCGCCATCTCGCGCACCAAGTCTACGATGTTGGCCCGCACGGTCGGCTCACCGCCGGTGAGGCGGAACTTAGTGAAGCCCAGGTCGACGAACAGGCGAAACAGCGTGAGCACTTCCTCATCCTGCATGATCTCCGGCGGGGGGCGGAACGTCATGTCCTCCGGCATACAGTACACGCAGCGCAGGTTGCAGCGATCGGTGAGTGAGATGCGCAGGTAGTGGATATTGCGTCCAAAGCGGTCAACGGCCATGTGCAGGTGCTCCTTCGACCGGCGTTCTCGTTTCGGGGTACAATCAGAGCAGCCACATCTACCGCGCAGATTATATCATATGTTTATCTTCTTTATCATCTTTGGATGCTTGGGATTACGCTCGGGTCGGTGCACGCAGCCCGCACCTCCGACCCTGTTCCCCAATCACTGCGCTTACGGGAGAGGGGTGCAGCGTGACTTGCCGCCTGCCCTTCATCTCGATCGTTGCGCTCTGGCAGCAGGTTGGTTATTGTGTTAGGGGAGTTTCGCACATCAGCCGTAGCGCACGGGGGATGAGCCGTGAGCGATCTACTCGCCGAAAGACAACGCTGGGAAGAGCAAACCCTTAAGCCGGCCCTGCAACGTCAGCCGGAGCGCCGCGCCTCTTTTGCTACCTCCTCTGGCATTGTACTGGAGCCGCTCTACTTGCCCAGCGGGCCTTGCGCCGAAACGTACTTGCAAAAACTGGGCTTCCCCGGCGAGTACCCTTTCACACGCGGTATCCAGCCTTCTATGTATCGGGGCCGCCTGTGGACCATGCGCCAATATGCGGGCTATGCCACTGCTGAAGAAAGCAACCGCCGCTACCGCTTCCTACTGGAGCAAGGGCAAAGCGGCCTCAGCGTCGCCTTTGACCTGCCCACTCAGATCGGCTATGACGCCGATCACCCGCTGGCCGAGGGCGAGGTGGGGCGGGTGGGCGTCAGCATCTCTTCGGTGCACGATATGGCCGCCCTCTTCGCGGGCATTCCGCTGGACCGCGTCAGCACCTCCATGACCATCAACGCTCCGGCGGCCATCCTGCTGGCGATGTATATCGCCGTAGCCAAGCAGCAGGGCGTCGATCCCGCGAAGCTACGCGGCACGGTGCAGAACGACATCCTCAAAGAGTATATCGCACGCGGGACGTACATCTTCCCGCCCCAGCCTTCCATGCGCCTTATCACCGACCTTTTTGCCTACTGCCACGTACACGTGCCCAAGTGGAACGTGATCAGCATCAGCGGCTACCACATCCGCGAGGCGGGCAGCACCGCCGCACAGGAGATCGCTTTTACGCTGGCCAACGCCATTGCCTATGTGCAGGCCGCCATCGACGCAGGCCTCAACGTGGACGACTTCGGCGAGCAGCTCTCCTTCTTCTTCAACGCACACAACAACTTCCTAGAGGAAATTGCCAAGTTCCGTGCGGCGCGGCGGTTGTGGGCACGCATCATGAAGGAGCGTTTCGGCGCAACCAACCCCCGCGCCATGATGCTGCGCTTTCACACCCAGACGGGCGGCAGCACGCTCGCCGCCCAGCAGCCGGAGAACAACATCATCCGAGTGACGCTTCAGGCGCTGGCGGCGGTGCTGGGAGGGACGCAGTCCCTGCACACCAACAGCATGGATGAGGCCCTCGCCCTCCCCACCGAACAGGCTGTGCAGATCGCCCTGCGCACCCAGCAGATCATCGCCTATGAATCGGGCGTGGCCGATACGATTGATCCGCTGGGCGGCTCCTACGTGATTGAGGCGCTCACCGATGAGCTGGAAGCGCAGGCGGAAGCCCTCATCCGCCGCATTGATGAGCTGGGCGGGGCGCTGGCCGCCATTGAGAGCGGCTTCGTCAACCGTGAGATACAAGAGGCAGCCTACCGCTATCAGCAGGCTGTTGAGAGCGGCGATCAGATCGTTGTGGGCGTCAATGCCTTCACCTCGGAGGCCCAACAGCCGATCGACCTGCTGCGCGTGGACCCAGCGGTGGAGGCGCGTCAGCGCGAGCGGTTGGCCCATCTGCGTGCTACCCGCGATAATGAGCGCGTCAGCGCTTTGCTAGGGCAGTTGGAGCACGCCGCACGTGGCAGCGATAACCTGATGCCGCTTTTCATCGCCTGTGTGGAGAATGATGTGACGTTGGGCGAAATCTGCGGGGTGTTGCGTGCTGTATTCGGCGAATATCAACCGCCGCAATTCTTCTAATGATTGAGACAAGAGCCTGAGGTGGAAAAGGCTACTTCTAGGGGCTGATGCCCGAAACCGAGGAGAGCGATTTGGCCATTAAACGCATCGACCACATTGCCATTGTCGTGCCGGATATTGAGCAGGCGCAGGTGTTCTATCGCGACGTGCTGGGCCTGGAAATGACCCACGTTGAGCAGCTGGACGATCAGGGTGTGATCGTCGCCTTCTTCCCCACCGGCGAAAGCGAGATCGAGTTGGTAGAGCCGATCACCGCCGACAGCGGCGTGGCACGCTACCTTGCTAAGCATGGGCCGGGCATCCACCACATCTGCTTAGAGGTGGACGACATTGAGGCGACGCTGGCCAGCTTAAAGGCCAGCGGTGTGCAACTGATCAACGAGCAGCCCATCATCGGCAGCGGCGGGAAGAAGGTCGCCTTCATCCATCCCCACAGCACGTTCGGCGTGCTGATCGAGTTCTACGAGGCCACGCCGGAAGAACCCGTCCGCCGCGCCACCGTTCTAGAGAACCTGCTGGCCCGCTTCAACTCGGAGCGGCAGTCACTCTCGGAAAGCATAACAGCCTTTCTGCGCTCCCTGCGTGGCAAAGCAACCTATCAGGCTCAGGCAGTGGAGCCGGAGGAATCCGACGATGGGAAGGAGCAGCCTTTTCCCTAGAGTGATGGCTACGCACTCTTCTCTGGCGAACTCCGCGCCGCTGGAGCGGCGGCGCATTCATGTGGACGGTGTAGTGCAGGGCGTGGGCTTCCGCCCCTTCATCTATGGGCTGGCGGTGCGTTACGGCCTGACAGGTTGGGTGCTTAACTCCTCATCGGGTGTGGATATAGAGGTACAAGGTGCTTCTCAAGAGGTTGCCGCATTTGTGGAGGCCATCCGCGCCGAAGCGCCCCCGCTGGCCCGCATTGACCGCCTAACCGTCCAGCCCATCCCGCCCGATGGCAGCGAGGCGTCCTTCGTCATCCGCCACAGCGAGGCAGACACCGGCATGTCGCTCGTCTCGCCCGATGTGGCCACCTGCCCCGACTGCCTCGCGGAGGTCTTTGACCCCTCCAACCGCCGCTACCGCTATCCTTTCACCAACTGCACCAACTGTGGGCCGCGCTACACCATTATCCAGGCCATGCCCTACGACCGCCCCATGACCACCATGCGCACTTTCACCATGTGCCCAGCCTGCCAGGCCGAATATGACGACCCACTTAACCGCCGCTTCCACGCTCAACCCAACGCCTGCCCGGTCTGCGGTCCGCAGGTTGAACTGGTGGCCGATGAGGCGCTCCTGCACCAGATCGGCGCTCAAGCGCTCCCCGACGATATAGCGCGGGCGGCAGCCCTGCTGCAGGCAGGGTACATTGTGGCCATCAAGGGAGTAGGTGGCTTTCATCTGGCCTGCGATGCGACCAATGCACAGGCCGTCGCCCGCCTGCGCGAGCGCAAGGCACGACCTCACAAGCCCTTCGCCGTGATGGTGGCCTCACTGGATGAGGCGCATGCCCACTGTGAGGTCAACCCCGATGAGGCAGCGCTGCTCACAAGCCATAGTGCTCCTGTCGTGTTGCTCTACCGGCGTGAGAGGACGCCCATCGCGGCCAACGTCGCCCCTGACAACCCCATGCTGGGCGTCATGTTGCCTTACACACCGCTGCACCACATCCTGCTGCGCGATGCCGGCGTGCCATTGGTGATGACCAGCGGCAACCTCAGCGATCTGCCCATCATCAAAGACAATGACGAGGCGCTCCGCAAGTTGGCGCACATCGCCGATGCTTTCCTGCTGCACAACCGCCCCATCCATATGCGTTGCGATGACGCCGTCTGGTGGGTGGATCGCTTTGCCGGCGAGCAGGATGCCGCCCGCCAGCCCCTGCGCCGATCGCGGGGGGATGCGCCCTATCCTATCCGCCTTGCCTGGCACTCGGAGCGGCACATCCTGGCGGTGGGTGCAGAGATGAAGAACACCCTCTGCCTGCTGCGTGGACAAGACGCCTTCCTCAGCCAGCACATCGGCGAGGTGGACTCGTTGGAAGCACTGGATTATTTCCGCGAGGTGCTGGATCACCTCAGCGCCATCTTCAAGGTGACGCCGCAGGTGATCGCCCACGACTTGCACCCGGCTTACCTCACTACACGCCTAGCCCGCGAACTGGCCGCCGAGCACGGCCTGCCACTGGTAGCCGTGCAGCATCACCACGCCCACATTGCTGCCTGCTTGGCGGAGCACGGGTGCAGCGGGCCGGTGATCGGCGTGGCGCTGGATGGCACAGGCTATGGCGCAGATGGGGCCATCTGGGGTGGCGAGGTGCTCATTGCCAGCGTGGAGCGCTACGAACGCGCCGCCCACCTGGAGTATCTGCCCTTGCCGGGCGGCGAGGCAGCCATCCGGCGGCCCTACCGCATCGCCTGGGGTTACTTATTGGCCACACAGGGTGATATTCCCGATCTGCCTACGCTGGCCGCATTTCCAGCCGAAGAGCGGCGCATTGTGGCGCAGCAGGTAGAGCGCGGCGTGAATACGCCGCTCACCTCCAGCTGCGGGCGGCTGTTCGACGCCGTCTCGGCGCTGGTGGGACTCTGCCCATTGGCAACTTTTGAGGCGCAAGCCGCCATCGCATTGGAGCTGGCGGCACGTCAGGCCGCCCCTGAGCGGGCTATCCCCTATCCCTTCACGCTGGAGGCCGACGGCGTGCTGCGGGTAGGCGATATGCTGGCCGCCATCGTGCGCGATGTGCGGTCAGGGCGTCCGACGGCAGAGATCGCAGCGGCGTTCCATGTCACGCTGGCGCAGATGATCGTGAGCGCCGCCCGGCAAGTGCAGGCGCGGACAGGAATCGGCGTGGTGGCGCTTTCAGGCGGCTCGTTCCAGAACCGCCTGCTTTTGCGCCTCGCGCGTGAGGGGCTGCGTGCGGCGGGCTTTGAGGTGCTGACGCACCGTCAGGTTCCCACCAACGACGGCGGCCTTAGCCTAGGGCAGGCTGTGATCGCCCTCCATGGCCGGCAAGGGGAGTGAGTCTCACGCAGGACATCGAGGGCACAAAAGGAGCTGTGCTTTTCCCCTCTTCAATTCTTGTGATTCTCCCCGGCAGTCACTATACTTTTCCCCAGATTCAGCCGCAGGGCTGCCATCTCATGATCGTCACGAGTTCGTCATATGGTGAGCAAAGACCTGCTTGAAATCCTGCGCTGTCCGGTGGCGGTTCACTACACGGACAAAGGCCCCGACCCCGGAAGGTTAGAGCTAGTGCACGGGTGTTGGCTG
>DAOTYL010000377.1:0-1980 GCA_034434955.1 Anaerolineae bacterium
TCGGGGTAAAACACAAGGTCAACGAGGTCCGCATTGCGTCCCATGCGCGTGACTTCCTGAGTGAGGGGTATCTCCTGCCCCTTTTTGTCGGCGGGCCCCTCCAGCACACGCAGTTTGGCCAGGCGAACCGGCTGGCGCGCAGGGACACCTGTCGCCGGAGAAACGATCGTCTCCATAGCGGGGGCCATCGGTTCAGCGGCAGCCCTCTTCTTCCTGCCGCGCTGGATGACGAAGACCACAACACCAACGACGATCAATCCCATCACCAGCGCAGCAGGGATGAACAACAGCGCCGCGATGCACCCTAGACGCAGTGGATTGGCAAAGCAGCCCGCGATGAAGCCCTCCGCCACCTGAGGCCTAACCGCTGTGAAGCTCACGTTTACAGGGGCGCTCTCAGCGGTCAATCCCAATTCGTCGATCACGCGCACCTGAAAAGAAACGGGCGTAGGGCCTTCTTCGGCCAGTTCACCGATCTCCCATGTGAACTCGAAGCGTGTGGCCGGCGTTTCATAGTCAATGTGCTCGGTTGCCTGACCGTTAACCAGCAAATCAGCGCCGACAATGTTACGTGGGTAGCCGTCCGGCCAAGCACCAAGTTCGGCTACCACCGAGAGCGTAGACGGAGAGCGCACCTCCTCCCCATCCGGGCCTTTCTCAATGGTCACTTCAAGGCTGGTGTTGTTGAGCGGTGCAGAGATCGCCACCTCAGGCGGCAGAAGCGAGACTTCATAAGTGGCGCGGTCTGTGACTGGACCTTCCAGTGCAATGCCTACCTCGCGGGGGCCGGATTCGCCGCTCGTGCTGCGGTAGGCAGCTGAATAGTAGATGCGTTGGCTGTTCAGTGCGCCGTAGAGCTGGCTCAGGTCGGCGCTCTGATCGGTGTTGCGTTGCAAGAGCAGGTATTGCCCGCCCGACCCCTCTGCCAGCGCACGCAACGGGTCAGGGAGCTCGCCACGCAGGTGCGTGTGAAGGGTGTAGATGGGGACGTAAGCCCCCCACGCCTCCTCGGCGATGCGCTCCGCTTCGGGCACTGCCTGAGAGTTGGGCGGTGTATCAATGAACGGTGTCAGGAAGATGATCGCTGCCCCCCCATGTCCCGGCTCGACCAATTCGCCCATGCGGGCAATGGCCGAACGTACCAGTTCCAACCCTCGGGTAGGGCCATTGCTGCGTCCGAGGTTGGCCGTGTTCAGAAAGTCCATCAATGCGCTGGTGCTTTGCGTGGCGCTCAACAGCGTGACAGTCTCATCATTGCTGCCACTGGTGTTAACCCGCGCCAGCACTTCTACCGTATCCACACCGTCGCGGAGAATACCGCTGTTCACGGGGTAGCTTAGCGCCGCACGGATGCTTTCGATACCGAAGCTGCCATAATTGGCGTAACGCCCGAGGTCGATAGCATAGATGAGAGTAAGCGGCCCGTCATCATGCTGCGTCAGGCCGAAGTGTCTAACCGGAGCATTGTTCTCATAGAACGAAAAGCCGCTGTCCGTCAAATTACCGATCGTTTGATTGCTGGCATCCACCGCCCGAAACGTGACGCGCACTTCCGGAAAGCGCCCTGCATCCACAGCCGTGATGAACGCCGTTCCCGTACCCTGTGCGGCAGCCAGCAGGGGCAAAGCCAGCAGGATCGCCAGCCCCACCACCGCCACACCCAATCTTCTAAACATTTTGCTCTCCCCCAAGGGGTCCGCAGCCGGACTGCTTGACTATGGTGACGAAATTACCTTAAACCGCTGCCTATTAAACAACAGGGAGAGGCTTTATGCAAGGCTTTTGGAAGCCTTATATTGCGGCGTGGACTACTTCAAGGGGCAGCTTGCACTTCCCTTCCATACTCCAGCTTCACGACCGCCCCAAAGGGACACATGACCATGCAGGCGAGGCATCCCCAACAGCGGCTCATGTCGATGAAAGGGCTATCTGACGGGTCGAAGGAGATAAAGGCATTGCCTCGGCAGATTTCCCCCGCCA
>DAOTYL010000378.1:0-3716 GCA_034434955.1 Anaerolineae bacterium
TACGGTGCAGCGGTTGGCGTAACAGGGGCCGGCGTGGGCATGATCTGCGAGCAGGCTTCATAGCCCTGGGCGATGATGTCCAGGACACGCTGGTTGTCTTGGGCAGCGGCTTGGGCCTCCCGCAGGTGGGGAATGGCCTCGGCGCACGCGCCTTGTTGTGCATAGGCAAATCCTAGCTGGTAATGAACCTCGTTGTTGGTTGCTCCCAGCCCCAACGCCCGTTCATAGGCTGCAATGGCTTCGGCATAGTTTTGGGCGTAGAAGTGCAACGCCCCAACACGCAGCCAGGCATTGGTGAAGGCTTCATCTAGCTCCACTGCACGCTGATAATACTGCAACGCTGTGGCTGGGTCGCCCACGTAACTCTCATAAGTACGGCCTAGCTCAAAGGCGATGAGGGCGTTGCTCGGCTCGATCAACTGCGCTGCGAAGAACTGATCCTGCGCCTCGGTGTAACGGCCCAGCTCGCGGTAGGTGCGTCCCAGCGCCATGTGCAAGTAGGGTAGGTTGGGATGCAGACGTAGGGCAGTCTCATACTGGGTAGCGGCGCTGGCATAATCCCCCAGCCGCTCTAAGATGTAAGCGTAATCCCGTCGCACGTCCACATCGTTGGGTGCCAGCGCCAATGCCTGCTCGATGGTCTCGGTGGCCTCGTCCCAGCGATCCAGATCGACCAGCGCCTCGGCATAGTAGGCTATTCCCACCGCATAGTTGGGATCGTAATCGAGAGCTTGCCGAATGGTGGAGAGGGCCTGATCGGGGCGATTCTGCCAATCATAGACCTTGCCGAGGATGGCATACCCCGCTGGGTGGAACGGATCGGCGGTGATGGCATCGTTGGCTGCGGCCTCGGCTTCGCTCAGCGTAGCACGGCGCTGCTCGCCGTACTGCATGGCTGAGTTGAAGAGCAACAGACGAGCGATCTGAACATGGTATCCTACGTTGGCGGGGTTCATTTCGGCGGCTTTCCGGTAGAGATCGACGGCTTGCGCTAGCCTGCCCTCTTGATAGGCCTGTTCAGCCTGCGCCACCGTCTGAGCTAGAACCTCATTGATGTCGGGTGCAGGCGTACCGACTTGGGCGCTGACACTCGCCGGTTCGGCCTGAGGCGTTTGAACGGCGAGATAGGCACGCACGGCCTCTCGATTGAAATACACCCATATAGCGCCCGCAATCAGCAGTAGGTAAAAGAGGATGCGGAACGGATCGTTACGTGGGCCTTGCCGATAGCGTGGTGGGCGGTAATCAGCGTAGCTCCGTCGGCGTCGGCGCCCTTTCCTGAGTGGAATGCCCAAGATTGGCCTCTCCTCGTCAATTCATGGATTTGCGCCGGTGTTGGCGTTCTCTTCCTCGCTGCCGGGCCGCTCGATGAACACATCCGGCTCCGGATAACGCGAGGGGAACTCAAACTGAACGGTGGGTGGGGTGAGCGCATAGTCGCGGCACAGCACAATCACGCTCAAGATGTTGTTGAGCGCAATAGGGTTGTCCATGCGGGCCGTTTCGTAGATGTCGAGCGCCTCAAACGCCCTGGGGATGGCGATGTCGCAAAGGTCTAGATAGTAGTAGTCCGCTGCTGTGACATAATAGGCCTCCAGATAAGCCTCCAGCGGCACTTCGTCGGGGTGAGCCTTCCCCCAAGCGATCAGCTCCTCATAGATGGCAATGGCGTCTTCAAAGTTCTTGCGGGCGTGGTACACGTTGCCCAGCCGCCGCCACGCCGGCACGTAGATGCGATCCGGCAGCAGACTGGTGTCATAGCGGTAGCCAGCCTCTTTGATCTCGTTGTAGGTCATGCGGGGGCAGTCTTCACACACCAGCTTCACAGCGCGCTCGAGGTTGAACTGCGCCGCGTCGTCATCGCGGATTTCAAAGTAGGTGCGTCCCAGTTCTGTCCAGGGCAGCGGATCGTCCGGCGTGCGGATGATGATCTGCTCGTAGGTGGCAATGGACTGCTCGATCTGCTTGGCCCCGCGGTAGTTGCGGGCTAAACCGTACCACAGGTCCAACAGGTTGGGGTGCAGACGCAGCGCCTGCTCATACTGCTGGATGGCACCATTGTAGTCGCCGTAGTGCTCCAGTACGTAGGCGTAGTTGCGGCGGGCATCCACATTGTATGGGTCCAGCTGAATGGCCAATTCAGCGCGGTCGCGTGCCTCGCGCAGGCGACCTAGGTCTACGTAGGCCTCGGCGAGGTATGTCTGCCCCAACACATAGTTGGGGTCCAACTCAACGGCACGCAGCGCTTCGATGGCCGCCTGATCGGGATCACCCATCCAGTCCAGCGCCCGCGACTTGGCGGCGTAGCCACGTGGGTCCTCAGGTGCAATCAGGATAGCCTGTTCGGCCACTTCCAGCGCCTCACGGAGGTTGTCGGGATTGTCGGTCAACGTCAGCAGGCGGGCCAGATCGGCCAGCAGCTGCACGTCATTGGGGGTAAGGTCGGCGGCCTGCCGATAGTACTCTATCGCCCTCTCTAGATCGCCCTCCATGTAGGCCTCATGGCCGAGGGCGACCAAGTCTGCGGCGGAAGGAGTGGGTGACGGCTCCGGCCCCAACTTGCTCAGCACGCGGGGCTGAATGGTGTCCATATGCAGGAAGACATACAGCGCTGCCGCCAGTACCGTCAGATAGAGGGCAATGAAGGCCAGTGAGTAGCGCCGCCTGCCACGCTTGCGGAAGGTCAACTTGCCGCGCCCTAGAGGTTCCCGCTTGATGTACATGGATAAGATGGCTCCACACAATCCGGCCACCCACTCTAGCAGAGAAAACCGGCGGAGCGATAGAGGTGCTTTCGCCGGTGGAGCGTGGGTGTGGGACTGGCGCTCGTGCACGCCGATATTAGCACCCGCTGACGGCAGGTGTCAAGAAATCACGAATGCCTCACACTGTTTGACGACCCCCCTATGGTGCGTTATAATTTTGGTCGCCATTCCACCGTAGCTCAATGGCAGAGCATCCGGCTGTTAACCGGAGGGTTGCTGGTTCGAGTCCAGCCGGTGGAGTTACCTACCCGGCTCACTGAGCCGGGTTCGTTTTTCATTGCTCACCTGCTTTGCGCTTGTTATAATCGGGCACGCCATGGATGAGCACAGCGCATGGATGCGGTTGGCATTGGCCGAAGCGGAGAAGGCCGCCGCTTTGGGCGATGTACCCATCGGGGCGCTGGCCGTCTATGAGGGCAGGGTCATCGGGCGCGGGCACAACCGCAAGGAGCATGACCGCGATCCAACCGCCCACGCTGAGATCATTGCCCTGCGCGAGGCGGCGCAGGCGTTGGGGAGTTGGCGGCTGATCGGCGTCACACTTTACTGCACGCTGGAGCCGTGCGCCATGTGTGCCGGTGCTATGATCCAGGCACGGCTGCCGCTCCTTGTTTACGCTGCCAATGATCCCAAAGCGGGTGCGGGCGGCTCGGTGATGAACCTGCTCGCCGATGAGCGCCTCAACCACCGCGTAGAGGTGATCCGTGGGGTGTTGGCCGAAGAAGCAGAGGCGCAGATTCGCGCCTTCTTCAACGGCCTGCGGGCGCTGGGCAAAAAGTGAGAGCATCATCGCCCCGGAGGGGTGCCAGAGTGGACGATTGGGGCGGTCTCGAAAACCGTTGTGGCCTTACGGTCACCGTGGGTTCGAATCCCACCCCCTCCGCCTCAGAAATCTCCCGCACGCTGGGTAGCGGGAGTTTCGCTTTTGATTGAGCCTGCAACCGGAACAAC
>DAOTYL010000379.1:0-3596 GCA_034434955.1 Anaerolineae bacterium
GTGATCGTCACTCTAACAGTGTCACCCACCAAACTGTCATCCCCGCTGGTGTTGATGATGCTCACATCAATGTCGTCATCCGAGATGGTTGACCAGTCCACGAAGCCCCCTGTGCCCGATCCGCCCGCGTATCTGGCACGCCACAGGGCGTTGTTGGGGTCGGCGCACTGCGGACCATCCGAGGGCAACACACAGTTGGGGTTGATGGAGAGGAAAAGCGCGGCCTCGCCCGCGCCGTCCTCCAGCGCCACGTGGACGAAGTACGTGCGACCCAGGTCCAACAGGCCGGAGACCAGCAGCACAAGCACCGTGAAGCCGATAGCCAATTCGGCCAGGCTTTGACCGTGCTGGCGTCCGGCTGTGCGTCTTCCACCTTGCAAGACAGACATCTCACACTCCCCCCAACAGCCGGTTTGCAGGCGACACGCCGGGCAAAGTCTTGTGAAAAGGGATAGCCCAACCTTCACTATACAACGAGCATAAACCCATTGTGTTACCCTGCCAACCCCCTCTATGTCCCATTCGGTACTAGCGTACTACAATTACCATTGTAGTCCAATCGCACCGCCGATGGATGCGATGAGGGTCACAATAGTGTGACAGTTTTGGCGGGCGTTCGGCAAAGTGAAGCCTGCCCACCTACCAGGTGGGCAGGCTTCCATTGGTCTGTCCGATGTGGGGTTAGATGACCCCTAGCTCCCGGCCAACCTTCTCAAAAGCGGCCAACCCAAGGTCAAGGTCTTCGCGGGTGTGGGCTGCTGTGTTCATAACACGGATGCGTGCCTTGCCCTGCGGCACGGTGGGATAGCCGATGGCCATGGCGAAAACGCCTTCCTCAAACAGCCTACGGCTGAACTCTTGCGCCAACCGCGCCTCGCCGAGCATCACCGGCACGATGGGCGTCTGCGAGGCGCCCGTATCAAAGCCCATTTCCTTCATGCGACCCCGGAAGTACTCGGCATTGGCCCACAGACGGTCAACTTGCTCGGTGCTCGCCTCCAAGAGGTCAACCGCCGCCAAACAGGCTGCTACATCGGGCACCGTCATCGCCGAGGAGAAGAGGAAAGGCCGCCCGCGCTGGCGCAGCCAGTCAATGATGACCTTTTTGCCGGCTACTACCCCACCGACCACGCCAAAGGCTTTGGACATCGTCCCCACTTCGATGTCTACCTTGCCGTGCAGGCCGAAGTGATCCACAATGCCGCGCCCGCCACGTCCCAGCACCCCTTCGCCGTGCGCATCGTCTACCATCAGTAAGAAGTTATGCTCAGCAGCGATCTCATACAGTTCTGGCAGGGGAGCAATATCGCCATCCATGCTGAACACGCCGTCGGTGACGATGAGCGCACGCCCCGTAATCTCGGTTTCGTTGATCTTGCGCCGCAGGTCATCCGGATCGCAGTGCTCGTAGGCTACGATCTCGGCCCGCGAGAGGCGACAGCCGTCGATGATGCTGGCGTGATTTAGGCGGTCGGAAAAGATCACGTCGCCGCGCCCCACCAACGCCGGAATGGTGGCCAGGTTAGCGTTGAACCCGCTCTGGAAAGTGATGGCAGCCTCAACGCCCTTGAAAGCCGCTAAACGCTGCTCAAGTTGGACGTGCAAGGTCATGGTGCCGGCGATGGTGCGCACGGCGCCCGGCCCCACGCCGTATTCATCGATGGCCTTCTTGGCTGCCTCGCGCAATTTGGGGTGGTTGGCCAATCCTAAGTAGTTATTGGCGCAGAAGTTCAGCACGCGCCGCCCGTCCACCACCAACCAGCCGTCCATAGGGCTTTCGATGGTGCGGATATGGATAAACAATCCCTGTTCCTTGAGCGAGGACAGCTCCTCTTCAATCCACGCTGTCTTGGTTGAGATGGCCATAGTGCTTGCACTCCTCTGCATTCGCTCCTTGGGATCGTTCAACGTGCATCCTGCTTCTTCAATCGGTAGAGGGGGCGTTGACGTTTGCTTCCTCTTGAGGGTCGCCCGCAGTCGGATCGACGGCTTGCGCTGCTCCCCGTGCAGCCTCCCGCCGTCGCTCGGCGAGCCATTGATCGATGAGCAGCAGGATCACCCCCACTGTGATGGCGTGATCGCCTAAATTGGAGATGTTGGAAAACCCCGCTGTGAGCTGCACGTGCACGTAGTCAATCACGTGATCAAAGCGCAGGCGGTCTATCACGTTGCTCAACGCGCCGCCGGTGATCAGCGCCACGCCAATACGGGAAAACCGCGCCCACTCCGGCAAGCGCGGGTAGCCGATGAGAAAAACGGTTATCGTGATGAGCGCCAGCAGCAGGAAGAAGTTGGAGGCCATCGGGAACATGCCGAAGGCGGCGCCGGTGTTATGGCTGCGGGTAATGCGCAACCATTCCCCCAGCAAGGGGAGTGGCACCCATGACTCGCCCAGCGCCAGCCGCTGCACGACCAGGTTTTTGACGGCCTGATCGATCATCAGCACGCCTCCGCCGATAGCGATCACCAGTGCCCACCTGCTAACTGTACGTGACATGCAGCATCCACTCCGTAAGATGTCCCCGCAACAGTGGGGCAAAGCATAGCATAGCCCGTCTAGGCGCGAATTGCCAGCCCTGCCCTGAAAGGCCTTGCCCTCAAAAGCCCAGTCTCGTTTGCGTAGAGCCTGAAGGCATGAGTATAATCGCATGACAACGGCTGATGGTCATCACAAAGGCGGGATTGGGCAGCGTGTGACCGCGCCTCTGGGAGTGGCGGTCGCTGGATCGCTGTTAAGGCGTTTGCCCTTCTGAGATGGGGTGTTGGATAGGAACATTGTGTGCGGGGGCGGATGTCCTGTGCTGGTGAGCAATGAATGTCACCGAAGAAATCAAGGCGCGGCTCGATATTGTAGACTTTATCGGCCAATACGTCCCGCTTAAGAAGGCAGGGCGCAACTACAAGGCGCTGTGCCCCTTCCACAGCGAGAAAACTCCCTCTTTCTTTGTTTTCCCCGATACGCAACACTGGCGCTGCTTCGGCGCGTGCGCTGAAGGTGGGGATATCTTCACCTTCGTCATGAAGCATGAGGGTTGGGACTTTCCCCAGGCGCTGCGCTTTCTGGCCGAGCGTGCGGGGGTGGAGCTGGCCCCACCCACCCCTCAACAGGCCCAAATACGCGAGACGCACGAGCGGCTGCGTGCGCTGTTGGCTGAGGCGACGGCGTTTTTCCACCGTCAACTGTTGCAGGCTCCCAACGCTGCCCACGCCCGTGCCTATGTTGAGCAGCGCGGACTACATGAGGAGACCGTTGCACAGTTCAAGCTGGGGTATGCGCCCGACAGCTGGGACGCGACCATGAACTTCCTACTGGGGCGCGGCTTTGGGCGTCAGGACCTCATCGACGGAGGTTTGCTGGTCCTCAAGGACGACGGTGGCGTGTACGACCGCTTCCGCGATCGCCTCATGATCCCCATCTGTGACGTACAGGGAGAAGTGGTGGGGTTCGGCGCACGGGCGCTCTCGGCGGATGTGGAGCCCAAGTACCTCAACTCGCCGCAGACTCCCATCTTTGATAAAGGACGCCTGCTCTTTGGGCTATCGCAGGCGCGACGCGCCATCCGCGAAAGCGAGACGGTGGTGATCGTTGAAGGCTA
>DAOTYL010000380.1:0-5574 GCA_034434955.1 Anaerolineae bacterium
GTCGCGCAGCTGCATATCGGTCAGCTGATCGGCAGGGTAGTAGCGCGGGCCGCGCGGCAACAACTGGATGAGGCGCTCCAACAGCGCATCGCGGTTGTACCCCGTTGTCGCACTGAGCAGGATCGGCTCAGCCTGCGGAAGCAATGCTTGATAGAAACGGGCTTGCTGTTCCGCTTGTGCCTCCGAGAGCAAATCGACCTTGTTCAACGCCAGAATCACCGGCGCTTCACTCTGCCGCAATAGATCAGCAATGGCGCGATCGGCAGCATCAGGCAGCTCTGAGACATCCACGATGAAGAGGATCACATCGGCGTCGTGCAGTGCCTCCCGCGCTGTCGCGACCATGTACTCGCCGAGTTTGGTGCGCGGCAGATGGATGCCCGGTGTGTCGACAAAGATCACCTGCGCATCGCGGCGAGTGAGAATGCCCAACTGATTTTGGCGCGTGGTCTGCGGCTTCGGCGTAACAATAGCCACTTTCTCGCCGAGAAAGGCATTCATCAGCGTGGACTTGCCCACGTTGGGCTTGCCTACTACTGCCACATATCCCGCGCGGTGATCAGGGGGCAGTTCCTCCTCCAGCGAGGCAAGTTCGCGCTCTGTGCTGCTGAGGAACGCCTCTACCAGCCGCTCGTTCTCGGCGATGACTTCGTCGCGCTCCGGCTCTTCAGGAGTCTCATCCTGCGGTTTTGCCATCATGCCTCTAACCGGAACGGGTTAAAATCGGTATCGTAATCGTAATAATCCTCGCGCTCAATGCGCTTGAGCAGCGTCACGATCTGATAGGTCAGCGGCGTCATGATCGTCTCAACGCCCACCTTAAAAATATAGTTGGTAACGATAAGGGTCAACGCGATGGACCAAGGGAAAACGCCAAAGGCGGTAGCAATGACGATAAAGAAGGCCGTATCAACACCCTGCCCTACCAGCGTTGAGCCGATGGTGCGCATCCACAGGAAGCGTCCCCGCGTCCAGATTTTCATTTTGGCCAGTACGAAACTGTTAGAAAACTCCCCCACAAAGTAGGCGATCAGGCTGGCGATAATGATCCCGCCGCTTGATACGCCACCCAGTATGGCGTCATAGGCCCCCTGACCGGCATAAGCCTCCCATTCCGCCGCGCCGGGGAGTTTGCCCACCAGCCACAGCACGAACGACATCAGCGCCGCTGCGCCAAAGCCTGCCCAGATCACGCGGCGCGAGCGCCGATAACCATAAACTTCCGTGAGCACATCGCCGAAGATGTAGCTAATGGGGAACAACAGCGTTCCGGCGTCAAAAGCCAGCGGCAACGGGCCGATGGAGAAGCCCCAGTCGATGATCTTGGCCGAAGAAGCGATGTTGCTGACCAGCAGCACCGTGACAAAAAGCACCATGATCAGGTCATAATAGCGGTAGGCCCGCTGAAATCCGTCGTGGCGGTTAATCGCCATCCCCATCTCCCTCAAACTGCGGATGCTGCCCCAGCCCAAAGCGCCGCACCTCAAACGTGAAGTTGTGCGCGTCGCGCTCTGGCAGACGGACGCGCATGAAGCGGATGTAGCCGTATTCTTTATCAAAGTCCAGCTCAATCGCGTCAGCATCGGCGCCGACGGCCGGCAGAACCTTTGTCAGCAGGTCGCGTGCCCAAGCAAATGTGATCGGCACAGCAAAGAGCCAGTAATCCGACGAGCGCTGAATGAGACGCCACTCCCCCTGCCAGAGGTGCCACAGTTGGCCGTTGACGTAGGTCAGGTCGTGATCGCCAAAGCGGTTCACCGCTGCGCCGATGTAGCTCACCGCCAGCCAGTAGTCGCCGATGTTCTGCGCACGCCAGCGGCGAATGCCCTCGCGCAATGCTTGCAGATGCTTCTCCATGCTCTATCTCCTCACTCCTAAAGCCTCTTTGCCTCCATTATACGCCGCACGGCCTCCCCGCACCTGCCTCGCGCCTAACGCACCCCTTCGGCCCTCAGCAAGTTGGGGAGGCTGGGCAGGGAGGATGCCGGAAGCACATAGCAGGGCACTGCTCGCCGCAACAGGATGGGCGCACGCGGATCGTCCGCCGCCAACACCGTACACTCCTGCACCGCCTCATCAACCCAGAAGGCAGCCTCCAACCGCGCCAACGGCTGGGGATCGTCAGCGTGAGCATAGGCAAAAGCCAGCAGCCCGCGCCCCAGATCGAGCTGCTTGAGGAATAAGTCGGAGCGCTGACCGTTGGAGATGCGCCGCCCGACTACATCGGCGCGGGGAAAGGCATCACCGCGCCGCAGCACAAAGTCAACAGCCTCCGCGCCGTGATACTCACGTCGGAAATCATCGTAAGCCCATTGCAGCAGCAGATAATCCTGCTCATACAGCAGGGCCAACGCATAATAGATCGTCACGTCGCCGCAGTGCAGCACTTCGCCCGGCAGATCGGCCGGCTGGCCGCCCGTCACCAGCACTGCACGCCCATCGGCAAGGCGCAGCAGACAGCCACTTAGCGTATCCGAAGGCGGTGGCCGCAACTGCATCGCACCCTCCTCCGCCGCCTCACCGCGCAAAGTAGTTCAGTGCTAGCCGGATACGTTCTTCTAGCTCATCCGGTGCATCGCGGGGAATGGACTGGATCGCCGCCTGCGCCTCCACGATGCTGAAGCCCATCGCGGTGAGCGCCTCCATCACCTCCGTATCCCGCGCAGAGATGGCGGCCAGCTCACCGGGCAGATGGGCTGGCGCCAGCCTGCCTTTCAGTTCAAGCACTATCTTTTGCGAGGTCTTCTTGCCCACGCCGGGCACACGGGCGATCAGCTCAGCCTCCTCGCGGTGCACAGCGCTGGCCAATTGCTCTGGTGAAAGGCTGTTCAATATAGCCAGCGCCAGCCGTGGGCCGACACCGGGTACGGTCAGCAGCATCTCAAAGGTGTATTTTTCCTCTTCGGTAAGGAATCCATACAACGCCAGCATATCCTCACGCACCACTAGATGCGTAAGCAGGTCCACACGCTGGCCTACCTGACCAACCCGAGCGATAACGCTGGCCGGCACAAAGATTTCCAATCCCACGCCGCCCACTTGCACGATAAGGCGGTTGGGGCCGATGTGCTGCAAAACGCCAGAGATTGAGGCGATCATAACCTTTTTCCCCACCTGGTGTTTTCCCTATATGATACCGCCTTTTGGCGTAGCGCTCATTGACAGCTCAAAAGCCACGGGGCTATCATTACTATAACGGTCGGAATGGTCACACATCTAGTTGCTCTCTTGCGAGGAGGATGAATCATGAGCGTCACAAGCTCTGCCCTGCGCCGTGACATCAGCGTAGAACAGGGTTGGTTGCACAGCCAAAGCTGGGACCTCACCTTTATTTCGCTCAGCGTGGTATTGGTAACAGTTCCTTATCTCACCTATCTGGGCCTGCTGGAGCTTGACCCTCTGTTGCTGCCCGTTGCCGAAAGGCTGGGCACAACCGTAGCTGACTTGAGCCGCAACCTGATCAACGCAGTGGTGGCGCTGCTGGTGGGCGGGCCACACATGTACGCTACCTTTTCACGCACAGTGCTTGACCACAGCTACGTGCGCAAGCACCCCAAAGTGGTCTGGTCATCCATCATTATCCCCATTGTCGTCATCACCTTGGCCGTCCTCTCCCTGCAACTGCTGCTCACTATTTTCTTCTTCTGGGCCTCCATCCACGTGCTGCACCAGATCATCTACATCACTGAGCTATACAACCACAAGCAGAAGAGCGGCCTGACGCCCTTCTCGCGAGCGGCGGACTATGCAGTGATCCTCACCGCACTCTATCCGCTGGCCGCCTACAAGATATCCATCAACCAGTTCACCATCGGCCAGAACAACATCAGCGAGGTGGTGGGGCATATTCTGGGCTTCTTCGGGTTAACGCTCGGCCCTTGGATGGTTGTTGTGGCCGGTGGAGCATTTGCCATCGCGCTCGTGGTATGGATCGCCAAGACGGTCTACGAATGGCGGCAAGGTGTGCTGCACGGCCCTAAGACCCTCTTCATCGCCCTGACCGTCATTGCCTCGTTTTTCGTCCCCGCCTTAGGCAACCTTGACACCGCCTTCCAGGGGATGAACGTGTGGCACTCGCTGCAATATCTGGCACTGACGTGGATGCTCAACAACCTACGCCAGCGGCGCGGTGAGCTGGACGCCTCGCCCTTCGTCAAGAAGCTCTCACAGGATGGGGCAGCGCGTCAGTATTACCTGTTCAACATCGGGCTGACCATCGCCGATGTGGGCCTGGCAGTGATCCTGTTCTTCATTATGCGCCTCATGTTCCAGACCTCCTTTGACTTCGCTTTTGACCGCGCCTACTATATGGCGGTACTCAGCTTCCTGTGGATTCACTACTACCACGACCACTTTCTCTTCACCGAACCGCAGGTAATCGGCGAATAGCCCTCCCCTACCAAAAAGGGCAGGCTTGGCAGGCCTGCCCTTTTTGGTTGATCGCTTGTGGCGTGCATAAACGCAGGCTAAAATGCCGCCCAAGTGGAGGGAATAATCCATGCGCTATCAAGGGACGCTCGTCACCCTTGAACATACCTCGCAGGTCCTTGCCGGCAATCCCTTGGGCGATCCGCACATCCGCGATGTGATCGTCTACCTGCCAGCCGCCTACAACGAGGCCCCAGAACGTCACTATCCGACTATCTGGGTATTGGCTCCTTTCACCAGTTGGGGTGAACGCTTATTCAACCTCCAGCCTTGGGATGAGAACATCCTCCAGCGTATGGACCGCCTGATCGCCGCTGGGACTGCCAAACCGGCGGTTCTGATCTTCCCCGACTGCTTCACACGCTACGGTGGCAGCCAGTATCTCAACTCCTCGGCGGTGGGGCGCTACGAAGATTATCTGCTGGAGGAGCTGCTCCCTTTCGTTGAAGGGCAGTTCCGCCTAGCAAAGGGACGCGATGGGCGTGCTGTGATGGGCTACAGCAGTGGCGGTTACGGCGCACTGATGCTCGCCATGCGTCATCCGGATGTGTTCGGCGCAGCAGCCTGCCACAGCGGCGACATGGGCTTTGAGTTCTGTTACTGGCCTGACATTGCGGGCGCGGTGCGCACCTTTGAGCAGCACGGCAGCGTAGAGGCGTTTCTCCAAAGCCTAGAACACATCACCCGCCCCCGTGAAAAGGGGCGTGATTGGTTCAACGCCCTGAACCTCGTTGCCATGAGCGCCTGCTACTCGCCTAACCCAGATAGCCCCTACGGCTTTGACCTGCCGTTCGACCCCTACACGGGTGCCATCCGCGAGGATATATGGCGGCGCTGGCAGGCTGCCGATCCCCTACAGGCAGCGCAGCAGCATCTTGAGGCGCTCCGTTCGCTACGCGCCCTGTACTTCGACTGCGGCATACGTGACGAGTATAATCTCTTTCTTGGTGCGCGGCAGTTGCACCAACTGTTGGAGCAGCACGGCGTGGCGCATATCTACGACGAGTTCAACGGTGGCCATCAGGACCTCAACTGGCGCTTTGATTTTTCGCTGCCTGTGCTGACTCAAGCACTTACCCACTACAAGGATTGATCAGCACGGCAATGATCGCCCGTCTTCGCCCGATTTTCGCGCTTGCTGCAGCC
>DAOTYL010000381.1:0-1833 GCA_034434955.1 Anaerolineae bacterium
TCCATGGCCTCGATCACCGCCAGCGGCTTTTGGGAAGTAGCGGCGTTATCCAGATAGACGAGCGGCACACCGGGCCGCACCTCTTGATGGAGCACCGGAAAATCGGCCCGCAGGGCCTGTACATCCAGCGGGGTCTTGTATTCGCCTGCGGTCATGGCTGGTCTACTCTCCTGACTAGGGCATCAGCGCCCGCGCTGTTGACATGGATTGTAGCGAAAGGTGGCCGTCCCTCCAAAAAGGGCGGGGATTGCGCTTTGCCCCGCCCTCGCTGAGCCTATGGCTTATCACCTTTGCCCCTCTATGTAACGTTGCGCCCCGGCCTTAAACGCCCGCAAGGCCAACGAAACGCACAGCATACGGCTCGCCACCACCTCGCGCCCCAGTGCCGCAGCGAGGTCATCCTCGCCCAGCGCCAGCGCTTCATGCAGCGGCAGGCCGGTCAACCGTTCGGTCAGCAAGGAGGCAGCGGCTTGGCTGATGGTGCAACCCTGCCCCTCGAAACTGGCAGTACTGATGATATTCTGCCTATCCAGCCGCACGTAGAAGCGCACCACATCGCCGCAGCCTGCGTTGACGCCCTCGGCGCTGAAAGTGGCATCCGCCAGCGCTCCATAGTGACGCGGATGCTCGTAGTGGTCAAGGATGAGGTCAATGGCGGCTTGGCGATCCACAGGTGATGCCCTGCTACCGAGCGTCCCCCAACTTGGCGTCAATGGCGGCGGCCAACCGCTCGCGCACGCCCTCAAAGGGGATGCGCTGCATGACGGGATCGAAGAAGCCTTCCACGATCAGTCGGATTGCCTCTTGGCGGGGAAGGCCGCGCGCCATGAGGTAGAACAGCTCCTCGTCGTTCACCCGCCCGACGGTTGCCGCATGCGTGCAGCGCACATCGTTGGCCTTGATCTCCAAGCCGGGGATGCTGTCGGCACGGGCCGAACGCTCCAAGAGCAGGTTGCGGTTGGCCTGAAACCCGTCCGTCTGCTGGGCACCCGGATCCACCACGATCATACCCTGCCACACCACGCGGCTCTCGCCCTTCAGTGCCCCCTTGAAGAGTAGGTCGCTGGTAGTACGTAAGGCGTGGTGGTTCTGTTGGGTATCCAGATCGAGGTGCTGGCGATTGTGGGTGAAGTACAGGCCGGAGATGCGCCCCCATGAACCGTTGCCGTCTAGATCGAGCGTGATGAAGGTCTTGCCGAAGAGGCTGCCCATCTCCCCGCTTACCCAGTCCAGACGTCCATCCTGCCCCACTCGTGCCCGCTGGTGTCCGAAGGTGACGGTGTGCTCCCCCCAATTCTGCAAGCCCACATAGCGCAGGTCTGCTCCATCGCCCACGATCAACTCGCGGGTATTTAGGTGCAGCGCCTGCTCCTCACGGAGAGGGGATGCGGACTCGTGCAGGTAGGTGGCGCTGGCTCCTTCTTCAAGCACTACCAGCAGATGCGTGCCCGTGACCGCGTCGCCGCGTACGTATTCTACGCTGTGCAGCGGCAGGGTCACCTGCACCCCACGCGGAACGTAGAGGAACACGCCATGCGTCCACAGCGCCGCATTCAACGCGGCGAATTTCCCTTCATCGGACCGCACGGCGTGGGTCATATAGTGGCGCTCCACCAAATCGCGGTGCTCGGTAAAGGCACGGTGCAGGTCGGTGAAGATCACGCCCTGACGGGCGATCTCTTGCGCCAGATCGCTGTGCACGAGCTTTCCGTCCACAAACACCAATAGGCCGCCCTGTTGTTCGCCGATAAGCGGGGCGTAGAGTTCGGGAGGCACGTCAGTCAGCGCCACACCGTTGGGGCTGATGAGCCGCGCGGCACGTTCCCAATCCAC
>DAOTYL010000382.1:0-4566 GCA_034434955.1 Anaerolineae bacterium
TCCCAACCCCAGCGGAGGCAGGTGAGCGTCTCTTTGTGATCGTAGAGGAGGAGACGGAGGTGCGCTTTGTCATCGGGGAAATCCTGAACGGTAGCCCCAAGACGGTGGTGGGGGTGACAGACGGCGCATCCGGCGAGATCGTCGCCGATTATGCCAACACTGCTACGGCGCAGGTGCGTTCGCTGAGCGTGGACTTGAGCGGACTGCGCACCGACAACGGCTTCCGCAACCGCGCCATACACGATTTCATCTTGCAAACGGGCAACCCAGCCTACCGCACGGCCACCTTCGTCCAGACGGCCATCAGCGGCCTGCCGCCGAGCGTGACCATAGGGGAGAGCTACCGCTTTCAGCTCACAGGCAACCTGACCATTCACGGCGTCACAAAGGAGGTGACTTTTGAGGCGACCGTCACCCCCGTCTCTGCTACGCGGCTGGAAGGCACGGCCTTTACAACCGTGCGCTATGCCGACTTCAATGTGGTGATCTTGCGCCTACCGGCGCAGGTTGCTTCGGTAGAGGAGGAGGTACGCCTGGAGATCGATTTTGTCGCCGTCGCCGAGGACGTGTAGCGGGGATTGTTCCCCTGTGCGTCAGCAGCGGTAGAAGACGTTTTCTGCCTCATCGCGCAGACGCAGGTAGCTCTCGTAGCGCTCAATCCAAATATCGCCCTCTTCGACGGCTTTCAGCACCGCGCAGCCCGGCTCATCTATGTGGCGGCAGTCATTGAAGCGGCACAGAGGGACAAAAGGCGCAATATCGGGGAAGTAGCCATCCAACTCTGCCGGCTCCACGTTGAAGAGCGCTACGGCGCGGATGCCGGGTGTGTCGGCGACATAGCCACCACCGTTCAGCGGGAACATCTCCGAGGCAACGGTGGTGTGCCGCCCCTTGTGTGTGGCCTCACTGACCTTTTTCACGGCTAACCCCAGGCCGGGCTGAATGGCGTTCAGCAGGCTACTCTTGCCCACACCTGACGGCCCTGTCAGCGCCGAGATTTTGCCCGTGAGGGCCTCCCGCAGCTCATCTATCCCCTGGCCTGTCACGGCGCTGGTGTAGATGACGGGGTAGCCGATGGCCTCGTACAGGCCGAAGAGGTCACGTGCTTTGCGGCGCCCCACAAGGTCAATCTTATTGGCGCAGATGAGCGGCGGGATATGCGACTTCTCGGCGATGACCAGAAAGCGGTCCAGCATCTTGAAGCGTGGTTCAGGTTCGGCGCAGGCGAAGACGAACACCACCTGATCGGGGTTGGCGATGATGACCTCCTCGCGGTCGGGCAACCGCTCGGCGCGGCGTCCTTCGGCGGGCGGAGCCTGCCGCGTGAAGGCGCGTTCGCGGGGGGCTACTTCCTCGATCACCCCGCGCAGCTTGACCTGCCCTTCCTCATACTCCTCCACGACGGAGAGCTTGACGCGATCCCCCAACGCTACCGGATCGGTGTTCAGCTTCTCCTGAAGCAGCCGCTTGCGCACCGTCGAGACGATCGGCCCGCGCGTCGTCTGCACGGTAAAAAAGCCGCTTTGTGCCTTGATGACCAGTCCCTCTAGCCACTTCTCCTTACTCAACGCGGACGTTCCTCCCCAGCAAGGCGATCGGAGGCCCCTTCAGGAGTGCCTTCCTCGGGGGCTTTCATCCACTGCTTGGCGTAGGCACTCATGGCTTCAATAATCGGGATAAGGCCGCGCCCCTTTTCCGTTAGGCTGTATTCCACACGCGGTGGGACTTCCGCATAGCCCTCGCGGGATACAATGCCCGCCGCTTCCAGTTCGCCAAGGCGGCTGGAGAGCGTGCGTGGGTTGATGCGCAGCAGCCTCTCCAACTCGCTGAAGCGCCGTGTGCCTTCCACCAAGTAGTACAAGATCAGCAGCGTCCACTTGGTGCTCAATAGGCGGGCTACCCTCTCGACTTCATAGCCACATTGGGGAGCGTCATCTCTCATGGTTGTTGCTCCTGCTATGCCTCACGCCGAATTGAGTATATCTCCGGTGCCGATTGCTTTACAAAGTATAGCATAAGCGCTATACTCTATTATGTAAAGCAACTTCATCAAATATATAAACTATAGAAGATAAAGGAGAACGCGAGATGACCATCGCCTTCTTGATCGGCCGCCTGATCCTAGGCGTGTATTACTTGTTTAATGCCAGCAACCACTTCTTTCGGCTGGAGATGATGAGTGGCTACGCTGCCTCTAAGGGCGTGCCTGCCCCCAAGCTGATGGTGCTGGTGAGCGGCGCGCTTTTGGCGCTGGGCGGTCTGAGCATTCTCACTGGCTTCCAGCCGCTTATCGGCGTGATCCTGCTGGTGCTCTTCTTCCTGCCGGTCAGCTTCATCATGCACAACTTCTGGGCCGTTTCCGATCCGCAGATGCGGATAATGGAGATGACCAACTTCGTCAAGAACATGGGGCTGATGGCCTCCGCCCTGATGTTTCTCGCCATTCCCACACCTTGGCCGTTCAGCCTCGGAGGTTGACATCAGCCGTCGGCGTTGCTTGTGACGTCCCCTCTCTGACAAGGGCCTAAACCCCTTGTCAGAGAGGGTCAGGGTGAGGCTGGCGGGGGTCAAGGAGTTTAGATGCTTCAGGTCAGCCACAGCGGTTGCAGGGCGAACTTCCACAACAGCATGACGGCAATGCCAAACAGCACACCTGCTGCCACCTCGGTGCGGCTGTGACCCAGCACCTCCTGCAGATGGGTCTCGCGGATGGGGTGGCCGCTTAACAGCTCGGCGATGATCTGGTTGATCACATAGGCGTGCTGGCCTGCATGACGGCGCACGCCTGCCGCGTCATAGGTGACGATCATGGCCAGCACCACCGCAATGGCAAAGTAGGCAGAATGAAACCCCTGCTCAATGCCAACACCGGTCGCCACGGCGCTGACCAGCGCCGAGTGTGAGCTGGGCATCCCACCCGTTTCGGCAAGATGATGCCAGTCCAGCTCGCCGGTGCGTAGCCAGTAGGTAAACGGCTTGAGGAACTGGGCCAACGTGCTGGTCAGGATGGCGATCCATAGCACGTCGTTGGCCCAGAGATCGCGTAGGTAAGCACCGATCATAGGACTATTCCCCGCTCTCCTCCCCCGAGATGGGCTGATCGCTGGTCGCTGGCGGGCGCAGCGTCTCAAGGCGCAGCTCAGCCTCATCGAGCGCTTTCTCACACAGCGCCACCAGTTCCTGACCGCGCTCAAAGAGGGTCAACATCTCCTCCAGCGTCAAACCTCCCGCCTCTAACTTGGCAACAGTCGCTTCTAGTTCGGCCAGAGCTTCCTCAAACGACAATGCTCTCTCGTCCATGCCCGTTTTTCTCCGTTCGTTGGACGCTCGCCTGCACGCGCCCGCGATAAAGGTGGATGTCCAGTGCATCGCCCACCGAAACGGCGGCAGCGTCGCGCAGCACGCGGCCATCAGGGCCGTGCACGATGGCATAGCCGCGTGCCAGCGTTTCTTCAGGGTTGAAGGCCAGCAGCGCGCGCCGCGCTCCGGCGAGGCTGGCCCTTTGCAGTGAGAGCGCGTGGTCGGCGGCGTAAAACATACGGCTGACAAGGCCATCAAGGCGCTGGCGCAGATTGTCCACCCATGCACGTGGGGAGAAGCGCTCAAAAGCGTGGGTGGCGCGTTGCAGTGCGTGACGGCGGGCGATCAGGTCGGCGCTGAAGGCGCTGTTCAGGCGGGCGGCAAGTGTGTGGACCGCTGCCCGCAGGTCATCCACGGTGATAGAAGTGGCCAGTTCGGCGGCGGCGGAGGGCGTCGGGGCGCGTAAGTCGGCGGCGAAATCGGTGAGGGTGAAGTCTATCTCGTGCCCGACGCCGGAGATGACGGGGATGCGGCTGGCGGCCACTGCTCGCGCCACGCGCTCATCGTTGAAGCACCACAAGTCCTCCAGGGAGCCGCCGCCGCGCACAATGAGGATCACCTCTACATCGGGGCGGGCGTTCAGCGCCTCCAGTGCGGCGACAATCTGCGGGGGGGCGGCATCGCCCTGCACCAACGTAGGGGAGAGGATCACGCGTGCCAGCGGATAGCGCCGAGAGAGGATGGTGATCACATCCTGAAAGGCGGCGGTGCTGGGCGAGGTGACAAGGCCGATCACGTGGGGGCGTTGGGGGATGGGGCGCTTGCGGGCAGAGTCAAAAAGGCCTTCGGCCTGCAATTTGGCTTTCAATTCCTCAAACTGGGCGTACAGATCGCCAATCCCCGCCGGACGCAGCTCGCGGCAGTAGAGCTGATACTGCCCGCCGGCCTCGTACACGCTCATATAGCCGCGTGCGATGATGCGGTCGCCATGCTGGGGCATGTAATGCTGACGCTGCAGGGCATCACGCCACATGACGCAACGCAGCTGGGCCTCAGCGTCCTTGAGCGTGAAGTAGGCATGCCCCGACCCCGGAATACGGAAGTCCGACACTTCACCCTCTACCTCAAGGTCCTGCAGACGGTAGTCGGCATCGATCAGCGAGCGGATGTAGCGCGTCAGCTCGCTGACGGTCCAGCGTTTGAGGGTAACGATCATAGGCCATCCCCGCTGAGAGCTTGCGTTGGCCTTTAGATTAACACGGGCGG
>DAOTYL010000383.1:0-2366 GCA_034434955.1 Anaerolineae bacterium
CTTGCCCCTGGCATGCAGGATCGCCCGTAAACCGGGAACAGCTCTGATAATGGGTACTTTCAGTGTGCTGCTGTCTGCTCTGATGGGTGGCACCGTAAACGACATCCTCCTGGTCCGTACCTTCGGAGCGGCTTTGGCCGTGGAAATGCTTTTCCTCCTCGGATCATACCGCAACTTCGGCCCCTTGCGGATGATCCTGGCAGCGGTGGTTGGCCTCATAACAGTCCAATACGCGCCAACTGTGTATCGAGGACTTTCGCTGTCTTTCAGCGCTATGCCGTACGATCAGTTAGGCGGTGCCGCGCTGGGCGGCTTGCTCGCCTATCTGATCGCGAGGGTATTGAAACGATAAAGGGAGGAACCGTGACCACACGCTGTTCCAAGTGCGGTGCCTTCAACCGTGTCGGTGCCAGATTCTGTGCAGCGTGCGGCGCGCCGTTGCCCACAGTGCCACCACCTCCTCACTCGTCCAGTCTGATTCCGTCGCTTCCTATGCCACCTGTGCAGCCGTCGCCAATACCTCCTCCGTCACCGCCTCCTCTTGCCTCTCTCCAGGCGCCTCGCGCGGGCCTGTTGCGGTCGGCCTCTATTCTGGAAGGCAAGGTGACGGTGGTAGACCAGGAACGTCAGGAAAAAGCGCTGTTTGATCCGGCACGAGCTATGGTGGTGCTGTCTTTCGTGGTCATCATCTCGACACTGCTTCTGGGGCTTGCTGCAGCTGGCCTGGTGATCGGCTTCGTCTTGCTTATCCTTGGCGTGGGAATCGGACTTTTGGGCTGTCTGGCACCTCTGATCCTGCTGCCGCTGAAGATCATCCTGAGTCCGATCATCAAATTTGTGCTCGGCGAGCCGACGGCTACGGTGCTGAACTTCCAGGTACTCGACAAAGCTACCAGCATGCCGGTAGATGTGCTGTTGTATCGGAAACCCGGCGGGGGCAACGTGCGACTGGGCGACGTAGTTCAAATTCACGGTGTGCGAAAGCGCAAAAGCAACGTGATTCGCGCCTATCATGTCCAGGTGCTCGAAAGCGGAGGGCATCCGACCAACTACAAGATCGAAGCGCTCAAGCCATGGCCGATCTGGGTGGGACTTTTGAGCCTGGGAGCGACGGTAGTCGGCGTGCTGCAACTGACCGGTGTTATCCACATCTGGTGAGCATGAAAGGGGCATGCTTTGCTTGCTAACACCGTTGCCTGGCCAACCGTTGTCGGCGAGCCAGGCGAGCCAGACTAAAGCTCAATGGCCTGGCTGTGTACTGCCATCCGATATGCAAGGCTGAACGTCGTATGAAGCAGAGGAGCTACCCAATGGATAACAGCCCTCAGATGCAAGCGATCATAGAACAATTAGAACGACGACGCCTCGACGCCGAGCAACCACCGGCACTGCCGATCTGGGGCCAGATAGATGCAACACGCTTTATGCGCGTCAATGGCCTGGCGGCATTCTGGAAGGCCGACGAGGAGTGCCGCTACGAGCAATATATGGAAGATCTGATCACCGGCTGTCATGGCCAGGCCTTGACCTTTGCCTATCTGGTCTTGGGACGGGGCAATGAAGTGCAGGTCTACGTCGGGCTGCAAGGTCCGCAGGCCGACGTCATCTTGGGTTCGGCTCTGCGCGGCGCGTTCCCGGCCATCGAGCTGGCCGACCGGCCGGCCGAACGGCTCGGCTCGGAGCTGAACGGCACGCCGATCTTCAGTTGCCTGGGCCGACTTACGGGCGTGCCGACCCTGAAGATGGAAAGCTCGCCACAGCGCGCCAGCATGGTCCAGCAGATCGAGCGCCTGCTGCGCGGCATGTACGGCGAACAATGGGGTTATCTGGTATTGGGGCGGCCGGTAGATCATGCTCAAGTGATCCAGTTGGCGAGCGGACTTTTTCAACAGATCTACCAGCTTTCGCCCATGGTCAAAAAGAATCTGCCTCTCGCCTCGAACGTGACTGCTGAGCAGGTAGATCGCCAGGCGCAATACTGTGTCGAACTGCTGGAGAAACAGCTCGAGCGGCTGAACAGAGGCAAAGCCCAGGGCATGTGGCAAACGGATGTCCATCTCTTTGCAGCCAACGAAGCCGCCCTGGCAAGGATGCGAGCCCTGTGCAAGGCGATCTTCGCAGGCGAGGAATCGAAACCCGAGCCTGTACGCACCTTTCGATGTATATCCGCAACGCCAGGCAGTAACGTTGATCGGTTCAGTACGCTGCTCAACTCTCATGAGCTGGCCATCCTGACGCAATTGCCGCGGGAGGAGATGCCTGGCTACGCGGTGCATGACTATGCCCGCTTCGATGTGGCGCTGCCGGCCGGGCCTGTTGGCGGTCCGTCCGGCAGCGAAGCCATCGCCATCGGCGAGATCCTGGAC
>DAOTYL010000384.1:0-12610 GCA_034434955.1 Anaerolineae bacterium
GCAACCTCTGCTATAATGCACATCGGAAATGCGGGCGTAGTTCAGCGGTAGAACGTCTCCTTGCCAAGGAGAAGGTCGTGGGTTCAAGTCCCATCGCCCGCTTCATGGGGCTGACGCAAGTCATCCCCGCTTTTGTCTGCGGCGACGTCGCCAAGTGGTAAGGCAGGGGTCTGCAAAACCCCCATCGCGGGTTCGATTCCCGCCGTCGCCTTGCCCTGTGTTTGCAGCCACGGCGCATCGCCTGCGCGTGGCTGTTTTCTTGCACGCCCCCATTGCATAGCCCCAGCAAGGAGAGCCGCATGGAAGACAAACTGCATGAGCTGAAGACGCGCCTGGCCACCATCATGGATCTGCTGATGGCCGCCAACGTCTTGGATTGGGATCAGGAGACCTACATGCCTCCGGGCGGCGCACAGGCACGCGGCGATCAGGTCGCCACGTTGCAGGAGCTGGCCCACCGCTTCATCACCGATGACGCCGTCGGCAGGCTGCTGGACGATCTGGCCGCCTACGAGGCCGAACTAGACTACGATTCGGATGAGGCAGCGCTGATCCGTGTCACACGGCGCGAGTACAATCGCCGCACCAAAGTGCCGCCCACGCTCGTCGCCGAGTACTACCGCACCAAGGCGCTCGCCACCGAGGCGTGGAAAGAAGCCCGCCAAAAGAGCGACTTTCGCATCTTTGAGCCGCTGCTGGAGAAGATGGTGGAGATTCGCCACCAATGGGCGGAGTGCTTTAAGCCCTACAGCAACATCTACGACCCGCTGATTGATGAATACGAGCCGGGCATGACCTCCGCCCAGATCGAGGCGGTCTTTTCCGGCCTCAAGCCGCATCTGGTGGAGCTGGTGCAAGCCATCGTTGCCCATCAGGATGCGGTGGACGACAGCCCCCTGCACGGCGACTTTGACCCTGAGGCCCAGATGGCCTTTGGCCGCGAGGTGGTTGAGAAACTGGGCTACGATTTCTCGCGCGGGCGGCTGGACCTCTCCGCCCACCCCTTCACCATCCACTTTGCCCGCTATGATGTGCGCATCACCACGCGCATTATGCGCGATTTCCTGCCCTCCTGCCTGATGGGCATCATTCACGAGGGCGGGCACGCCCTGTATGAGCAGAACACCTCGCCGGCCTACTACCGCACGCCGCTAGCCTTCGGGGCCTCAATGGCCACCCATGAGTCGCAGTCGCGCTTCTACGAGAACGTCATCGGGCGCAGCCGCCCCTTCTGGAAGCACTTCTACCCCCGCCTTCAGGAGATGTTCCCCCAGCTGAAGGGCGTCTCGCTGGAGGCGTTCTACCGTGCCCTCAACAAATCGCAGCCCTCGCTCATCCGCGTAGAGGCCGACGAGGTGACCTACGGCCTGCATATTATGCTGCGCTTCGAGCTGGAGGACGCCATCCTGAACGGGAAGGTGCGCGTGGCCGACCTGCCCCGCGAGTGGAACGGGCGCATGGAAGCCTACCTCGGCCTCGTGCCGCCCAACGACAGCCTCGGCGTGCTGCAGGACATCCACTGGTCGCAGGGGTACATCGGCTACTTCCCCGACTACCTGCTGGGCAGCATCTTCTCCGTGCAATTGTGGGAGCAGATGCAGCAGGACATCCCCGATGTGACGGAGCAGATAGAGGCCGGCAAGTTTGACGCCATCCTCGCCTGGAACACCGAGCACATCTACCAGCACGGCATGAAGTACACCCTCCCCGAGCTGGCAGAGCGCGTCACCGGGCGCCCGCTGACGTGGGAGCCGTATATGAGTTATCTGCGCACCAAATACGGGGAGATATACGGGCTGTAGCGTAAGCGGAAGGGAGGGCGCAGCCCCGCCCTTCTTAACTTTAGCGCTGACGATGGGACAAGACGATGCGCCAAGTCCGGCTGTTCAAGGTTGACCAACCGCTGCGCCGCGCCTTTGGCTGGGCCGATATGCTGGTGTTGGCCTTGGTGGGCGTGTTGGTCTATATCGGCGTGCAGCTGGCGCTGAACGCACCCGCCGTGATTGAGCGCCCCGGCGTCTCGCTGGCACCGCGTATATTGCCTTTGTATGCCCTCTTCTCGGTAGGGCGCATGGCGGCTGCTTACGCTCTTTCCCTGATCTTCACGTTGGTTTACGGCTATCTCGCCGCTTATAACCGCCGCGCCGAGCAGGTGTTGATGCCTCTGCTGGATGTATTGCAGAGCGTACCTATCCTCTCCTTTCTGCCGGTGGTGGTGCTTAGCCTGAGCGCCATCTTACCGGAGGGGCTGGCCATAGAGCTGGGAGCCATCGTGCTCATCTTCACCAGCCAGGCCTGGAACCTGACCTTCGCGTGGTACCAGTCACTCACTACTGTCCCCAAAGAGCTACGCGAAGCGAGTGCCATTTTCCGCCTTAACAGCTGGCTGCGCTTCAGAATGCTGGAGCTACCTTTTGGCGCCATCAGCCTGATCTGGAACAGCATGATGAGCTGGGCAGGGGGTTGGTTCTTCCTCATGGCCGCCGAGATCTTCACGGTCGGCCAGCGCGACTTTCACCTGCCCGGCCTAGGGGCTTACCTCAAGGAGGCGGCCAGCCAGAACAACTGGCAGGCCGTTGGCTGGGGACTGGGAGTGCTGGTGTTGGTCATCGTTCTGCTGGATCAACTCGTTTGGCGTCCCCTCCTGGCCTGGGCCGAGCGCTTTAAGCTGGAAATGACGGAAAGCGACAACCCGCCCTCCTCGTGGTTTTACGATATCCTTCAGCGTTCTCAGTTGCTAGAGCACTGGAGCAACGCCATCTGGCAGCCCCTCAACGATGGGTTGGATCAACTCATGGTGCGCCTCTTGCCCCCGCCGAGTGCTGCTGACGAAGGAGAAGGGAGGGCCAGATGGATGACCTACGGGGTAGGCGCCTTGCTGGCAGCGGGCTTGGGCTACGGGGCGCTGCGAGCAGGCGCAATGCTGATCCACGTGCCGGCCGCGCAATGGGGCCAGATCGGACTGGGGGTGGGGGCCACCCTGCTGCGCGTCACAGCAGCGCTGGCCATCGCCCTGATCTGGACGATCCCCGTGGGGGTGGTCATCGGCACAAACCCCCGTCTGGCGGCTTTGTTCCAGCCTGTGGTGCAGGTAGCGGCCTCAGTGCCTGCGACAGCGCTCTTCCCCGTACTGGTGTTGCTCCTGCTGCATCTCCCTGGTGGGTTGGACATGGCAGCAGTGCTCCTCATGCTGATGGGCACGCAGTGGTATCTGCTGTTCAATGTCATTGCCGGTGCTTCAGCCATCCCACAGGACCTCAAGTACACGGCTTCGCTGCTGGGACTGAGCCGCTGGGAGCGCTGGCGCACGCTGATCCTGCCTGCGTTGTTCCCCTACGTGATCACAGGGGCCATCACAGCCAGCGGCGGCGCATGGAACGCCAGTATCGTTGCCGAGTATATTGAGTTTGGGGAGCAGACCCTGCATACTTTAGGTATTGGGGCGCTCATCGCTGAGGCTACAGCGCAGGGGGATTACCCCCTCCTGCTGGCGGCAACGCTGAGCATGATCCTGGCCGTAGTGCTGATCAATCGGCTGCTGTGGCGACGGCTGTACTGTGTGGCAGAGGAAATCTACCGTATGGAGTGAGCGAACTCATGGGCGTCAATGGGGCATTGGTCGAGTTGAGAAACGTCACGCAGGCTTATGGGCGCGGCATACGCCGCTTTGTGGCGGTGGACCGCGTTAACCTTAGCATCCGCGAGGGGGAGTTCGTCGCCCTGCTGGGGCCTTCGGGCTGCGGCAAGAGCACACTGCTGCGCATCATCACCGGCCTGCAACGCCCTACCGAGGGGCAGGTGCTCTATCGCGGCCAGCCGCTAGAGGGTGTCAATCCACATGCCACGATTGTCTTCCAGACCTTTGCACTCTTCCCCTGGCTGACGGTGCAAGAGAACGTGGAAGTAGCGCTGAAGGCGCGCGCTATGCCTCCCGCCCTTCGCGTTTCGCGCGCCCTTGACCTGTTGGATCGCGTGGGGCTGGATGGCTTTGAGATGGCCTATCCCCGCGAGCTTTCCGGCGGGATGCGCCAGAAGGTGGGCTTCGCCCGCGCGATGGCGGTTGAGCCGGAGCTGCTATGCTTAGACGAGCCGTTTTCTGCGCTGGACGTGTTGAGCGCCGAGACGCTGCGCGGCGAGCTACTGGAGCTGTGGACAAGCGGCAGCATCCCTACCCGTGCCATCCTGATGGTCACCCATAACATTGAGGAAGCGACCTTCATGGCCGACCGCATTGTGCTGATGGACAAGAATCCCGGTCGTGTGGTAGCCGAGCGGGTGGTTGACCTGCCACATCCCCGCAACCGTAAGAGCGCTGCCTTCCTTAATATTGTGGATGAGATCTACGGCATTCTGGCTGGGCAGACACAGCCCGAACATGTGGAGCTGGGTAGCGCCCCCGGCGAGCCGGGCTTGACCCGTCCCCTGCCCCATGTCCCTATCACTGAGCTAGCAGCCCTGCTGGAGCGCATGGTGGAGCTGCCCGGCATCCGTATGGACATTTACCAGTTGGCCGATGAACTGCAGCTAGACTCGGATGCGATGCTGCGGCTCACCGAGGCCGCCGAGTTGCTGGGATTTGCCACCGTAGCGCAGGGTGATATCACCATCACGCCACTGGGTGAAACGTTCGCTGAAGCGAGCATCCTCGGGCGCAAGGAGATTCTGGCCGCACGCCTGCGCCGCCTGCCGCTTGTGCGCTGGCTGCTGGACCTGTTGCGTGCTGCTGAACGCCAACAGCTGAAGGTCAATGTGGTCAAGACAGCCCTGGAACTGGAGTTTACGCCTGACGAGGCCGAGAAGCAGGTTGAAACGCTCATCAACTGGGGGCGTTATGCCGAGTTGCTCACCTACGACGATGACACCGATACGTTTTACCTAGAGATATCCCCTATAGCACAGTCCGTCACATGACTTGGCGTCGCTTGAGGCGCTGAGGAGTTACGCATGGAAGAGAAATTGCAACAGCTCAAGGCGCGCATGGCGCGCATCTCTGACCTGCAACGGGCAGCGCAGCTGCTGCGCTGGGATCAGGAGACGCAGATGCCTGCCGGCGGCGTGCAGGCCCGTGCCGAGCAGATCGGCACGCTGCGCGGGCTGGCCCACGAGCTTTTCACCGCTGACGAGATGGGTAAGCTGCTGGACGATCTAGCGCCCTATGCCGAGCAATTGCCATACGACTCGGACGAGGCCAGCCTCATCCGTGTGATGCGCCGCGAGTACGCCAAGGCGGTGCGTGTGCCGGTGGCATGGGTGGAGGAGAACGCCCGTGCCACTTCGCTTGCGCACCACTCGTGGGCGCAGGCCAAGGCCACCAACCGCTTCAGCCTCTTCCAACCCGATCTGGAGCGCGTGGTGGACCTCCAGCGGCAGTGGACGGAGTTCTTTGCTCCAGCGAGCAATCCCTACGACCCTCTGCTTGATAAGTACGAACCGGGCCTCAACACCGAGCAGGTAGGGGCGATCTTCTCCGGCCTGAAACCCGAATTGCTGGCGCTGGTGGAAGCCGTCCGCGAGCGTGCCGATGCGGTGGACGATTCCTTCCTACATCGCCCGTTGGAAGCCGAAAAGCAGCTCGCCTTTGGGCGCATGGTAGCCGCCCGCCTCGGCTATGACTTCTCTCGCGGGCGGTTGGATACCTCTGCCCATCCCTTCACCACCGGCTTTGGGCGCGATGACGTGCGCATCACCACGCTGGTGGACGCGCACAACTTCCTGCGCAGCCTCAAGAGCGTTATCCATGAAACCGGCCATGCCCTGCACGGCCAGAACATCAGCCCGACGCTTCGCCGCACCGGCCTAGACTGGGGCACAGGGATGGCCATCGGCGAGTCGCAATCGCGCTTTTACGAGAACGTCATCGGGCGCAGCCGCCCCTTCTGGCAGTACTTCTTCCCCCAGATGCAAGCCTTCTTTGCCCCCCTTCTGGACGACATCAGCCCAGAGGCCTTCTATCGTGCCGTTAACAAGGTGCAGCCTTCACTCATCCGCGTCAAGGCCGATGAGGTGACCTACGGCCTACACATCCTGCTGCGCTTTGAGCTGGAGAACGACCTCATCAACGGGCGGCTGTCTGTAGCCGCCTTGCCGCAGGAGTGGAACGCCCGCATGGAAGCTTACCTTGGCGTCGTCCCGCCGACCGACAGCGAGGGGGTACTGCAAGATGTGCACTGGTCCTCAGGGATGTTCGGCTACTTCCCCGACTACTTGTTGGGCAGCATCTTCTCCGTGCAAGTGTGGGATGCGATGCGGAAGGACCTGCCCGACGTGAGCGATCAGATCGCCGCCGGGCAGTTTGAAGGCGTGCTGGCCTGGCTGCGTGAGAAGATCATGCAGCACGGGCGCAAGTTCACCCTGCCGGAGCTGGCCGAGAGCGCCACCGGGCAGCCGCTCAACTGGGGGCCATTTGTAGCCTACCTGCGCGACAAGTTCGGGGAGATTTACGGATTCTGAGTGCCGCGCCCGCCCCGCCGGTAAATGGGCTACGCGTTAGACGTAAAGGCCGCCCCTTGTGTCCAAAGGGCGGCCTGCTAGACAGGCGCTGGAACGGAGCGCGATCAGCGCAGATAGGGGCTAAGACGCTCCAGCAAGCGCTCCTTGGGCATGTAGCCGGTGATCCGCTCCACCGGCACGCCATCCTTGAACAGGATGAGGGTGGGGATGCCCATGATACCATAGGCCTGCACGGTGTTGGGGTTGGCGTCGGCATCAAGCTTGGCCACTTTAATCTTGCCTTCATATTCCTGAGCCAGCTCCTCCACGATGGGGGCGATCATCTTGCAGGGGCCACACCAATCGGCCCAGAAGTCGACCAAGACCGGCATGGGCGAGTCAAGCACCTGCGACTCAAAGGTGGTGTCCGTCACGGCAAATGGCTTGGCCATCGGCAAATACTCCTCATGATAGTTTTCTTTTCCCTCATGACGCCGGCAGAGCGGGATTTCTTACCCATGACGGGCTAAACCGGCCCTCTTGAGGATACCACCGCGCCTCCCCCGCCCCAAGCGCCGAGGATGCGGGGCGAGCCAGCGGTTGAGATTGATCCTACCACGCGGCATCGTGCGGCGACAAGGCATACCGCCACATCGGGACGAATATTACGCCATTCTGATGATCTCTTTCCCCTCAAGGTGTCACACCCAGCGATTCCAGCAGCGCACGTGCGGCCTCGGCCTGCGGCCCGGCCTGATACACCGCGAGGAAGGCCAGCAGATCGGCGATGGCCGCCTCACGCTCATCGGCAGCAGCCAGAACTTGCGCCCGTTCCAGATAAGCAGGCGCATAGTCGTAGAGTTCTATCAGGCTGTTGAGGCGGCTCAGCGCAGCTTGATCGTTGCCCCGCGCCCGCTCGATGAGCGCGTAGCCGAAGAGCAGCGGCGGCGGCTGGCCGTAGCGGATCACCTGAGCAGCCAGATACTCAAAGGCGGCCTGCGCGTCGCTTTGCGCCATCAACCCTGCCGCACGGGCTATCGCCTCGTAGCCCTCCGTCGTGCCGATGGCGCCCCCCTGCGTTCCCACCTCGCCTGCTTGCTGCAAGGCCGCGATAGCCTCCTCCATACGCCCCAACGCGGCGAGCGCCTCTCCGCGCCAGCGGTAAGCCGTAGGACTGCGATCGTCAAGCATCAGCGCAGCGTCAAAGTCGGCCAATGCCGCCTGCGCCTCACCCATCGAGAGGTACGCCTGCCCGCGTAAGATCAGCAGCCCCAGCGAGCGAGGATAAGCCTCCAAGCCGGCCGAGGCAACCTCAACCGCAGCAGCATACTGACGGGTGCCATAGGCAGCGCCGGCGGCGTTCAGCCAAGCGTGCTCGCGGTAGGGATCGAGCGATTGGGCAGCCTGCAAGTCGGCGATGGCCTCCGCGCCACGCCCCAGTCGGGCCAGTGCCATCGCCCGCGCCACATAGAGGTTGGGATCGTCGGGGAGCAGGTCAATGAGCCGGCCGTAGGCGTCGGCGGCCTCCTCAAAGCGTGCCTGCTGCTCTAAGAGGACGGCCAGCTGCCGCCACGCCTCGGTGCTGGTCGGCTCAGCAGCGGCAGCGTTCTGCAGATAACCCAGTGCAGCTTCAAACTCCCCTCGCCGCAAAGCGACGGTAGCCAGCCCCAAGAAGGGATCGGCACGTTGGGGATACAAAGTGGCCAGTGCCTCATAGGCGGCTGCTGCGCCGTCCAGATCGGCGTTGAGGTACATCGCAGCGGGCGTCAGCAAGAGGTCGTCAAGGCCCGGGCCGGGTGTGGGGCTGGGCGTGGCGCTTGGTGTAGGGGTGAGGGTCGGAGTGGGCGTAGAGGTAGGGGACGGCGTGGACGTTGCGGTAGAAGTGGGTGCAAGGGTCGGGGTAGGTGCAGCGGGCGCGGGAACACAGGCGGCAAGAAGCAGGGAGAGCAAAGGGGCGATCGTCCAACGGCAAGCGCAGGGCGGCATGGCGGCTACTCCCAGCTCCGCAGCAAGGTGATGACCTGCTCCGGCGTGCGGGCTATGCGGAAAAGACCCATGTGCTGCCCGCTGATGTACTCACCGTTGCCGTAATACATCTCAAACAGCGTGCGCCATTCCTCGCCGAGCAGGATGAAGGGCTTGGGCTCGATCTGCCCACTCTGAAGCAGGCTCCACAGGAGGGAAACCTCGCTCAACGTGCCGATGCCACCGCGCAGGGCCACCGCCGCATCGCAGCGCGTGACCAGATGGAGCAAGCGATCGGGGAGGCGCTCGTAGCGGATGACCTCATCAAGATAGGGGTTAGGGTGATGACCATCGCGCTCAAAGGCAGCGACAGTCACGCCGATCACATGCCCACCCGCTTCCCGGGCGCCTTTGCTCGCGGCCTCCATCGTGCCGCCGTAACCGCCTGTCATCACGGCGTAGCCCTCCTCAGCCAGCAGCCTGCCCAGACGGTAAGCCTCGTCGTAGGCCGGCGTGCCCGGGCGCGGCGAGGAGCCGCCGAAGACCGATACAACGCCTCGCTTCATGGGATGCCTTTCCACGAGCAGATCGCCAGCGTAAATTACCCCAAAATCGCGGATCGCGAAAGGCGCAGCGGAGCGAAAGCATCCCGTTCCTCCATCTGCCACGAATAGGATACACTAGGGCGCGTGTTCCCACTTGTTCTGACGCTTTTCTCACCCCTCCCTTCCTCACAACGTGGGGAGGAGGACGATAGGGAGGCCGAGCCTGTGGACACCTTGCACCTCATTCCGCTAGAGCGCCGGCATCTTACCGTGTTGCGCAATTTGATGCAGCTCTACCTCTATGATTTCAGCGAGCTGCTGTGTGAGGGCGAAGAGGGCTATGTCAACGAGCAAGGGCTATTTGAGCTGGACTTTGACCTGCACCGCTACGCAGATGGGCGTGGCTACTGGGGCTATCTGGCCCGCGTGGATGTCCCACAGGTGGGCAGCCGCTGGGCGGGGTTTGCCCTTATCAGCGACCAAGCGGATAAAGCCCCGCCCGGCGTCGGTGGGCGCAACGTGGATGAGTTCTTCGTGTTGCGCTGTTTCCGGCGGCGCGGCATCGGGCGGCAGATGGCAGAGAGGGTCTTTGAGACATACCGAGGCTTCTGGCAGATCGCCGAGATCGGGCCGAATCGGGCAGCACAGGCCTTCTGGCGCCGTGTTGTTGAGCGCTACACCGGCGGGCGCTTTGTGGAGTTCGTTGTTGAGGAAGAGAGGGGGCCAATTGTGTGGCAGACCTTTGATAGCAGCACGTGGTAGTGAGGGCCTCCGCACTCAAGGCTTCCCCTATTTCGGCGGCGGAGCAGGGCTGCTTTCATCTTGCGTAGCAGAATGTGGACGCCTGACCTCCTGAATGATAGCCGTGATGACCACTGCCACCGGCACGGCAAACAGCGCCCCAAACACCCCGCCCGCATTGGCCCCGATGAGCAGAGCAATCACTACCAGCGCGGGGTGCACGTCCACCGCTGCACCGTAGAGCGTAGGCAGGATGATGTTGGCCTCGATCTGGGTCACCACGACGTAGAGGATGAGCACCCAGATCACCATCTGCGGCTTGACGGTCAACGCGGCCAGCACCGAAAGCGTCAGCGCGGTGATGCCGCCGAGGTACGGCACCAGCTCCAGAATGCCGCCGATAAGGCCGATGACCAGCGCAAACGGCACGCCGATGATCAGCAGGCCGCCGCCGTAGGCTACCGAAAAGTAGACGATGATCACCAGCTGCACGCGCACCCACCGCGAGAGGCGTGCCGTGGCGTTTGAGATGACGGTCTCAATGCGCTCGCGCTGATCGTCCGGCACCCACGTGTCCAGCAGTTTTCTGCCGATGGATTGATCCACCGTGAAGAAGAAAGCCAGAATGACGACCAGAATAAGGTCCACTACCACTTTGCCGACACTGGCTGCTGCGTCCAGCGTTGTCCTCGCCAGCGTCTCCAGCCCCCGACTGAGCCATTCGGCGAGGCGGTCCAGCGAAGGGAGGAACTGTGCGATCTGAGGGATGCTGCTCAAGCGCTCAAGGGCGTTTTGCGGTAGCTGGGGCACTACATCGGCCAGCCGCGCTGCCTGCTGGCTGATGGCCACTCCGGCTACCGTCCCGATGCCGGCGAAGAACGCCACCACCAGCAGATAGATGAGCAACACCGTCGCGCCACGCGGGATTTTCCAGCGCATGAGGAAGTCGGCGGCGGGGCGCATGGCGAGGCTGAGCAAGAACGCCCCTAGCAGGATGGCGAGGACCTCGGCGATCAGGCTGGCGTAGGTGATGAGCAGCCACAACAACAGGCCGGCAGCAAGGACGCTGAGCATCAACTGGATGTTGAGCGGTTTGGGCGGTGTGTTCATGTCAAATCCTGCGGGAAAACCACTTCCTCTTTTCCGGCCAACTTCTGCTCAATGCGCTCAATGATGATGGCAATGTGCTTCTCGTTGGTCACAAAGTTCAGGTTGTCCGCCGGAACGCGCAGCACAGGGCAGAGGTCAAATCCGGCGATCCACTCGCGGTAGTAGCTATCCAGCAAGCCGAGGTATTCGGCGGTGATGCCGCTTTCAATATCCCGCCCCCGACTGCGGATGCGCTCCAGCAGGACGGGCACGCTGGCCTCCAGATAGAGGAGCAGATCGGGGCGGGGCAAGAACTCCACCACCAGATCGTACACACGGCGATAGGCCAGATATTCGCGCTCGGACATGTTGCCCAGGGCGTGCAAGGCGCGGGCAAAGATGTGGGCGTCCTCATAGATGCTGCGGTCAATAATGGCCGAACGCGGAGAGGCCGCCAGTCGGCGGTGCTGCTCGGCGCGGTCGCCGAGGAAGTAGATTTGGAGGTGGAACGACCACTGGCGCATATCGGCGTAGAAATCGGCGAGGAAAGGATTGGTGGCGACGGTCTCAAAGCCTGCCTCCCACCCCAGGCGCGTGGCGAGGCGCTCGGTGAGGGTAGTCTTGCCCGCGCCGATGTTGCCTGCAACCAGTAAGAACCGTTTGGTCATAGAGCGATCAGTCCTCGCGCTCGGCCTCATGGATCAGCCGCACCAACTCGCGCCACTCCTCGGCGAAGAGGTGCAGCGTCACCATGCCCAGTTCCAGATTGTAGACCGGCTCGCCGTCCTCATCCTCGCCCAGCAGCACGGCGAAATGTTCGGTCTCGGCCAGCACCTCAAGGTCGCCCTCATCATAGTCTGCCATCTGGGTCCTCCTGTCAGGACAAGTGCTTAAGAGAGAGGAATGTCCTGCGCCACGCGCAGGGGCAATTCAAACAGCATCAGCGTACCGTCCCACACACGCTGCACGTCGTCGCCGATCAAACGCTCTAAACCCATGCCGATGGGCATCATCCACATCACCTTTGATAATCCCCGCCGGAGCGCCAAGCCGCGCAGCGCGGTGAGCATGGCTCGCAGGGTGGTGTCATCCGGCGCATCCAGATAGCCCACGTAGAGCAGATCGTCCTCCGCAAGCGCATAGGCGGGCGGCGGAGCAGTGAACAACACGGCCAGCCCGTGCAGGGTGTCGAACTGCCGCCAGCCCAGCACCTGCACCGCTTCATCGGCAAGATAGGCCGCCAGCCGATCGTGCGTCAGGTAGTAGAGCTTCCAGTAATGCTCGGCAAAGCGGTTGACGCGGTGCATAGGCGAGCGGCGCAAGTATGCAGCGATAAGGGGCAGGTTGCCCGACGCCATCACACGGAAGTTGCGGTAGTCGGCTGGGCGGGCACCGGTCTCCACGCGGGTGTAGCTGAGCGTGTGACGGAAACCGAAGGCACGTGCCAGCTTCTGGCTAGCCTCGTTGTCGCTGTAGATGGCCATACGGGCAATGCCGCTGCCATGCGTGCGGAACCACTTTAGCGCCTGCTCGGTGAGCGCCCGTGCAATGCCCTGACGGCGATACTGCGGATGGACGCGCAGCCCCTCAAACCACCACTCCGCCGGGCCGTGCTGGCTCACCTTGCACAGCCCCACGATCTGATCGCCGCGCGTGGCGACAAGCAGGTAGCCGACGGTATCGGCAGCCCACTGCCGCCATAGCGCCTCGCTGATGTAGTCGCCCTCCTCTCCCCAGGTGCGTTCCACAATAGGCGCTACCTGAGGCCAATCTTCAACACGCCCGGGCTTGAAGTTCAGTTCGATCGCCGTTTCTGCCGAATCGCCCATGTCCCCAGCAGG
>DAOTYL010000385.1:0-5634 GCA_034434955.1 Anaerolineae bacterium
GCCTCCAGCGCGTACCGAACGCTATCCTCTGGGCTGACTTTGACGCGCGCATCCACCACACGCCCCTGCTCATCGATGACGAAGTGGCTGCGGATAACCCCCATCGTGGTGCGCCCGTAGCTCGTCTTTTCGCCCCACACACCGTACAGCTCGGCGATGCGGTGGTCTTCATCAACCAGCAGGGTAAACGGCAGATTGTACTTGGTTTTGAACTTCTGATGGCTGGCCTGCCCGTCCGGACTGACGCCCAACACGACGGCGTTCTTTTCCTCAATCACCGCTTGGTTGTCGCGGAAACCACAGGCCTGGGTAGTGCAACCGGGCGTGTCGTCTTTGGGATAGAAATACAATACCACGCGCTTCCCCCGCAGGTCGCTCAGTTTGAGCGTCTCACCGGAGTCGGTCACGGCCTCAAAGTCGGGTGCCATCTCGCCGATTTGGGGTGCTCTGCCCATTGGACTGCCTCCGCTAATACTAATATAATTTACAAATCTCTATAAAAAAGATTGTATTACTATCGGAAGGCATTGACAACTGTGGCTGATGCGTTACTCTTAAGCCTGTTGAGATGGCTTGAGATAAGGAGAAGACCGTGACTGCCGACCCGTTGCTCAAATGGCGCGAGGAGTTCCCCATCCTCAGCCAGACAGTCTACTTGATCAACAACTCGCTGGGGGCCATGCCACGCGGTGTGTACGATAGCCTGCGTGCCTACGCCGACACGTGGGCCACACGGGGCGTCCGCGCTTGGGGAGAGGGCTGGTGGGACCTCAACATCGAGCTGGGCAACCAGATCGGGGCCATCATCGGTGCGCCGCCCAACACCGTCTCCATGCATCCCAACGTCTCGCTGGCGCTGGGTATCCTCCTCACCTGCTTTGATTTCGACGGGCCGCGCAATAAGGTGGTGATAGAGGATGGCATCTTCCCGTCGGTGTACTACGTGCTGCGGGGAATGCTCCCCCCGCATGTGGAGCTGCATGTAGTGCGGAGTGAGGACGGCGGCATTACCATCCCCGAAGCGCAGCTGGCCGATGCCATCGATGAGCACACGGCTCTTGTTCTCATCAGCCATGTGCTGTTTCGCAGCGCCTATATCCTCAATGTGGAGGCTATTACCCGCAAAGCGCACGCTGTTGGGGCAACGGTGATCGTGGATGGCTACCATGCTTGCGGCATCATTCCGGTAGATGTGCAGGCACTGGGTGTGGATTACTACCTTGGCGGCGTGCTCAAGTGGATGTGCGGCGGGCCGGGGGGCGTCTTCCTCTACGCCCGCGAAGACCACCTGAAGACCGTGCGCCCCCGCCTCACCGGCTGGATGGCGCACAAGCGCCCCTTTGACTTCGAGGTGGCCGATGTTGACCTACGCGAGGATGCTTTTCGCTTTCTCAACGGTACCCCGCCGATCCCCTGCTACTATGCGGCACGCCCCGGCGTTGAGATCATCGCCAAAGTGGGCGTGGAGAACATCCGCCGCAAGTCGCTGCACCAGACGGAGCTGATCGTCACCCGCGCCGAGGCTGTGGATTACCCCATCAACACCGTGCGCGATCCAGAAAAGCGCGGCGGTACGGTGACCATCAACCCGCCGCATGCTTATGAGGTCTCACGGGAGATGATTGCGCGAGGGATACTGGTGGATTATCGCCCCAGAGCAGGTATCCGTATCTCGCCGCATTTCTACAACAGCGATGCCGAGATCCATGTTGCCATGGATGCCATCGCCGACATTCTGGAATCCGGTGCATGGGAGCAGCACGCCGGAAGCCGCGATTTTGTCACTTAGGTTACCTCGTCTAAACCCTCTCGGAGCACAACATGACACGTCTCTACGACATTAGCCGCGCCATCTCGCCTGCGCTGGCCGTTTGGCCGGGGGATGCTCCCTTTTCCTTCCGGCAAGTGCTAGACCTGCGGCAAGGCGCATCTGTCAACCTCACCACGCTGACCCTGAGCGCTCACACCGGCACCCACGCCGACGCCCCTTGGCATGTCGCCCCTGAGGGTGCCCATCCTGCGGATCTGCCGTTGGAGCCGTATCTTGGCCCCGCGCACGTGGTGAGCATCGCCCGACGGCAAGGGGGCATCGTGCCCGCTGACTTCGCAGGATGCGATCTGACGGGTGTGCGGCGGCTGTTGATCCACACTTGGGTCAGCGATCTGCCCGACGAGGTCTGGCCCGATGACTTTCCGTATCCCACTGTGGAGCTGGCCGATTGGCTGGCCGCGCAGGGGATGATCCTGCTGGGCGTAGATATGCCCTCCGTGGATGCTTTTGACAGCGAGGACCTGCTCTGCCACCGGCGATTGCTCCAGCACGGCATCGCTTGGCTGGAGACGCTTTGCCTGCGGGGTGTTCCCGATGGCGTCTACGAGCTCATCGCCCTGCCGCTTAAGATCGCCGGTGTCTGCGGAAGTCCTGTACGTGCTGTGCTGCGCTCCTCCTAATCTTGCGGAGGCTTACTGCTGTCCTCCTCCACCAGCCGTATCACGCGGAATGCCTCGGCGTAGGCACAGCCCACGCGCTTGCCCAAGTCGGCAGCCCATTCCCGCACCCAGTGGGCGGTTTCTTCGTTAACCTGAGAGCGGTGGCAGAGCAGCGCCTCGATCTTGCGCTCAATAGTCTTTGAGATGTCCACGTACACGGTTGGCTCCAGCGTCAGGTCCAGATAGAGTTCCTTCACCTGATGCGGCTCCAAGCCCTCGGCCAGCAGTTCGGGAAAGATAAGGCGCGTTGGCGCACTGGGGAAGACGGCATAGATGGCCGCCTCGCCGGTAGCGCGGTGATCGGGGTGATTAATATAGGAGCCGTTCACAAAGACGGTGGTAGGGTCCTGGCAGATCACGCGGTCAGGGCGCACCTTGCGGATGAAGCGGGCAAGGTCGCGGCGCAAGTCCAACGTGGCCTGCAGCAGCCCATCACGGTAGTTCAGGAAGTGCACATCGTGCACGCCCACCACCGCCGCCGCTGCCCGCTGCTCATCATAGCGCTGACGGGCCAACGTCGGCGCTTCCACGCGCGGATCGTTGCTGCCGGCTGCGCCGTCGGTGACGATGCAGTAGGTAACCTGTGCCCCTGCCTCTGCCCAGCGGGCGATGCTGCCCGCGCAGCCGAACTCGATGTCGTCAGGGTGTGCTGCAATTACCAGAACATGTTGAGGAATGCGATCGTCGCGCTCAAGTTCCATGCCCTTTAACCCCCTCAGGATATGGCATATGTTCTCCCGCAAACGAGTCCTTTCCGGCGGCTTTGACCTCTCCTTCAACGGTTGATGAAGCGCACGAGGAACTCCGCCTCATTGTACTCTTCGTCGCCGGGCTTAACCCATTCCAGGCTCACGGTGAGCGGTCGCCCATCCCATCCCCTGCCCGTTATGGCCAAGTACTGCTTGTCTTCTAGGGGCACATATACCCCGCTTCCGCCTGCCACTGTCCGGACAACATGCCCCAGCATAAAAGGCCCCCAGTCCGGCTTGGGCAGGGTAGTTTCGGCGTGCACATGTCCCAGCGGCATGATGAAATAGCGCACCGTCTCTCCCAGGAGATTCATCTGGTAGCCAAGTAGGTAATCAGTCGTGGCTACCAGCCAAGGGACGGGAACGCTGATCGCCTCGGATTCCAGCCGCTTGATCAGCGCCTGCATATCCTCGGAGCACGTCTTTGCCTCTACCATCTCAATATGGCTGAAGGCCGGTCGAGGCGGGGTGTCCCACGGAAACTTGGAGAAGATGTGGTAGAGCTTATTCTGTCCGCGGTGCTGCCACAGTACTTGCAGCAGGCTCAGGAATAAGCCCCGCTCTGCCGGAGCGTCCGCTTGGAGGCTGAATCCCCACAATCCCTCTTCCGGTACGACGGCCATCTCGCCTATGAAGGAGGGAGCGGGAAAGGCCTGCACTATCTCCCTGCGTCGTGCGCCCCGCAGATGGAAAGCTGCTCCCCCCGGCTGCAATACAATGGAAGCGTTTGCTTCCCCTAGACCGCTGGCGCCGGCGTTGATCTCGGCCCAGTGGGGCCGGCTGAAGTCTACTTCCTTCCAGCGCAGACCGGTGCGCCAGCGGAGGCGACTTCCTTCTAAATGCAATTCTCCTTGTCCGCGCTGCGCCTGCCGCATCAAGAGTGGGTAGATGGCAACGTTAAGCGCCAACGCCAGCACAAGGCTTGTCCCGCAGAGCAGGAACATGAGCCAGTCGGAGGCATTCCATCCCATCTGACTTAAGACGAACAATGGGATGCCAAACCAGATCAAGAAGGTAAGGATAAGAGGAATGCCGACCGTGAACCAGCCGCTGATGTAGGTAGTCCTTGCCTTGTGGGCCACTGTTATTCGGTTCTGGCTATTGCCTCCCATCTTTCTCTACTCCTACTGTTCCGCACTCCGCGGCTTGCTGTCGGGGTTGCTTGATAATTGTATCGCTCTCTACCCTGTCCATCATGCATTGGCGTGGTGAGAACAAAAGTGGCATGATTGGGACAGCCGAACAAGTGTTTGCATCCAGCAGGGAGCCGCCTCATGGACCTGTTTGAAGCGAGCCGCCGTGAGCAGTTCGAGCGCGAAGCGCCGCTGGCCTACCGTATGCGTCCCCGCAGCTTTGATGAGTTTGTGGGGCAGGAGCACATCGTAGGGCCGGGGCGTTTGCTGCGCCGCGCCATTGAGGCTGATCGCCTCACCTCGATCATCCTCTGGGGGCCAGCAGGATGCGGCAAGACGGCACTGGCCAACATCATTGCGGAGCATACCGCCAGCGAGTTCGAGACGCTCAGCGCCGTGCTGGCTGGCGTGGGCGATCTGCGTGCCGTGATTGACCGCGCTGTTGAGCGCCGCAACCTCTACGGTAGGCGTACCGTGCTCTTTGTGGATGAAATCCACCGCTGGAATAAGGCCCAGCAAGATGCCCTGTTGCCCTATGTTGAGCAGGGCGTCGTGATTCTGGTCGGTGCGACGACCGAGAATCCTTACTTTGAGGTTATCCGTCCCCTGCTTAGCCGCTCGCGGGTTTTTGAACTCAAGCCTCTCAGTGCGGATAACCTACGCACCATCTTGCGGCGTGCCCTCGCTGACCCTGAACGCGGTTTCGGCCTGCGCCGCATTCGGATAGACAACGAAGCGCTGGAGCATATCATCCGCATCGCCGATGGCGACGCACGCAGCGCGCTCAATGCGCTGGAGCTGGCTGTGCTGACTACACCGCCCGAGGAGGATGGCACGATCCACATCGATCTGGCGGTGGCGCAGGAGAGCATTCAGCGCCGCGCCGTCCACTACGACAAGGGAGCGGATGAGCATTATGACACCATCAGCGCCTTCATCAAGTCGGTGCGTGGCTCTGACCCCGACGCGGCGATCTTCTGGCTGATGAAGATGGTCATCGCTGGCGAGGATCCGCGCTTTATCATGCGCCGCCTGCTCATCCTCGCTGCTGAAGACATCGGGCTGGCCGACCCCAACGGCATTGTAGTCGCCAACGCCTGCGCTCAGGCTTTTGAGTGGACTGGCTTGCCGGAGGGAGTCTATCACTTGGCGCTGGCAACGCTCTATCTCGCCACAGCGCCCAAGAGCAACAGCGTAGGGATGACCTTCTACGCAGCCCAGAGGGCCATTGAGGAAGGGGTCAGCACGGTTGTGCCGCTGCA
>DAOTYL010000386.1:0-2601 GCA_034434955.1 Anaerolineae bacterium
TTTGTTCTCCGCTTGGATCAGACGGGCGCTCAACGTGATTTCCCCACCCTCCGGCGTGAACTTGACGGCGTTGGAGAGGAGGTTATCCAGCACCTGATAGATGGTCATGGGGTTGATCAGCACGTCAGGCAGATTGTCTGCGACCTCCAGCGATAGGCGCAGTTTCTTCGCGGCGAGCACCAGTGCTGCACCCTCGGCTACGCCGGCCAGCAGGGCGCTCACGCTGGTAGGGATACGCCGCGCGACGATCTCCTCGGTGGATTGCAGCGTCACGAAGTTATCGACCAACCACCTCAGGCGGTCAGCCTGCTGGGCCACGATACGCAGGCCCTTCAGCTGTTCCTCCGAGAGCGCCTCGTCATCCATCAGGAGGTCAACGTACCCCACGATGTACTGGAGCGGCGTGCGGAACTCGTGCGCCACGTTTTGGATCATCTCGCTCTTCTCGCGGTCGGCTTCCTGCACCTTGTGATAAAGGCGAGCGTTCGTGATGGCAATGGCGGCAAAATCGGCGATGGCGGTCAACAACCGCTCATCACGGTTGCCGAAGTCCTTGCCGGTCTCGCGGTGGGTGGCCGCCAGCACGCCGAACACTCCGTCGGCGTGTTTCAGCGGCACGTAGAGAAGCGCCTCCACCATATAGTCGGTTTTCACCTTGACAAGCTCGCCGGTGGCGGTGCGGCTGGCACGCAAGGGGTTGCCTGTACTCAGTACTTGGCTCACCAGCGGATCGCTGACGGGCAAGCGCATCCGGCGAATGCGCTCATCCTCAATGCCGCGCTGAGCCACCAGGAACAGCTCGTCGGTCTCCTCATCCACCAGCCAGATAGAGGTCTCACCGGCGTTGGTGAAGCGCATGGCCATCTCCAGCGCTTGATCGAGCACCGCATCTACATCCAGTTGGGCCGTGATGGCTTTCGCCAGCTGGGCGAGGGCATCCGCCAGATCGGCTTTCTGACGCAGGTCTTGTGTGTGCGTCTTCGGCCCTCCCAGTACACGCAGGACAAACGTCAGTTTGCCCAGCGAGAGCACGTCGCCGTCGCCCACCCGATAAGGGGTGTTCGGTCGCAGGCGCTGTCCGTTGAGCAGCGTGCCGTTAGTGCTCTCCATATCAAGGGCAAAAAGCCCGGCGTCGGTAGCCCACAGCTTGAGGTGACGGCGCGAGACGCCCATCTCGGCTGCATTGTAAGGGCCTAGATCAACCACATCTGCGCCGCCGGTGCGGAGACCCAGCACCACTTCTCCATCCACTTCTACTTCCGGGCCGCTATCGGGGTCAGCTGTCATCTCAAGGCGCAAGCGCCACACGGGATGAGAACCGTTCCCCTTCTTCTGAGGTGAGAGGGTGCTTTCTTCCTCCATTGCTTTCCCTCTTGCCCCCGGCTAGGTTGACCGTTCCTCTTGACGTTGCTTTAGGCAGCCCCATTTTATTGAAGGTCGGAAGCATTGCCAATCCGCTGGCACTACTTATATAGTTTACAACAGGCTTACAATTTATGTGTAAGAGAGGGGGCTCACCTCCACCCTCACTTCTCCACCGCAACCTGCGGCTGCTTTCCCCTCCCCAAAGCGAAGCGGCAGAGAGGAAAGCCGGAGGATAAGGTCCCAGCACCCGCCCCCGTGATCTCCTTCTCCCGCTTGTGATATAATCAGCACATCCCCTGTCCGCAGACGGGGGAAATATCCCCAGAAGGGCGTGGCATGCCTGCTTTTCCACATGCCAGCCGTTTCACTCAAAGTCGGGACGGAATCTCTAAAAGGCCTTTGGGCTTCTACACCGCATAAGGATGGACACATGATGAGTCAAAACGCACAAGTTGCCCCTCTCACCGGCGCCGAGAACGTCGCCTGGGACTTGAGCGACCTTTATCGGGGGGTGGATGACCCGGCCATTGACCGCGATCTAAACGACGCCGACGCCCGCGCCCAGCGGTTGGCCGAACAGTACAAGGGCCGCATCGCCGAGCTAGATGCCGCCGGACTGAGCGCTCTGCTGGCCGAGTATGAGGCCATCGTGGAGACAGCGCAGAAACTGGCCGGCTACGCCTATCTGCTCTGGTCCACCAACACGGAGGACGCTCCACGCGGCGCCCTGCGGCAGAAGATCGAGGAGCGCAACGCCCGCCTCCAGCAGATGCTGGTCTTTGTGGAGCTGGAGTGGGCCAACATACCGGAGGAACGCGCCAAAGCGCTCCTGGCCGACGCCACCCTGCAACGTTACCGCCATTGGTTGGAAGTGCAGCGCCTGCGCCGTCCCTACCTGCTCAGCGAGGCAGAAGAGAAGATTTTGGCCGAGAAGGCCGTCACCGGACGCAGCGCATGGTCGCGCTTTTACAACGAGATGCACAGCGCCGCTCGCTACGAGTGGAACGGCGAGATGGTACCCCTCCAGACGGTGCTCACGCAGCTTTACCATCCTGACCGCGAGGTGCGCCGCCGCGCTGCTGAGTCCATCACCGAGGGACTGAAGAAGCTCGCCCGCATCTCCACCTACGTTTTCAACACGCTGCTGGCGGATAAAGCCTCCGAAGATCGCCTGCGCGGCTACCCAACATGGATCAGCGCCCGTAACCTCTCCAACGAGGTCTCGGATGAGGCAGT
>DAOTYL010000387.1:0-2972 GCA_034434955.1 Anaerolineae bacterium
GCCAACTCGGCACTGATCAAAACCGATGCGGTATTGGCCGGCTTCGACGAGGCGCTGGTGCTCAACCAAGACGGCCACGTCTCCGAAAGCAGCGCTGCCAACTTCTTCATGATCCGCAAAGGGGTAGCCTACACCCCGCCGGTGACAGCCAACATTCTGGAAGGCATCACCCGCCGCACGGTGATAGAACTGCTGCGTGAGGAGATGGGGCTGGAAGTCGTCGAACGTGAGATCGATCGCACGGAGGTCTATTTAGCCGACGAGGCCTTCTTCTGTGGGACAGGGGTGCAAATTGCCGCCATCACTTCCGTTGACCACCGTCCCCTGGGCACAGGCCGCATGGGGCCAATCGTCCGCGAACTGCGTGAGCTGTACTTCAAGGTGGTGACAGGGCGTCTAGAGAAGTACCGCCATTGGGTGACGCCCGTCTATGAGAGGGTGCCTAACCCAGTAGGCCATCCAGCAGATTGAGAGCGATGTACAAAAAAGGGGCCTGTTTTCGGCAGGTCCCTTTTTGTTTCTCTCCCCGATATCGGCCTGCTGCCTCTACAGGCACCACCCCATAAGGCGTGGATCGCCCAGGGGACCCATCCAGCAAGTGATGAAGGTCGCTACCAGCAGGGGGAGGGCGATGACTGCCATAATCCCCCCCACTATTCGCGCTTCTTCGGTGGCTGCCATCCCTGCCATAATGAGCGGGATGCCAAAGATAACCACCCGATTGAGGAAGAGGAAAAGGCGCGGTATATTGACCAGATGGGAGTATAAGTCGGCGCCGATCAGCAACGCCTCCGCTGCCAGCACCAGAACGTAGAGCAGCGAGGCTTTGTCCCCGGCCATCATCAACAGCGCGACAGTTCCTACCAACAGCAAGTAGTGCACAATGGTCGTCCAGTGCAAGGGATAAGGCGGGATCAGCATCCTGAAATCAACAGTGGGCATCCCTCCCTCCTGAAGTTAGATCGCTCCGAAGAGCGGGATGAGTGCTGTGGGTTATTATACTACACCTCAGGCGGCAGATGGATGACCCAAAAGCAGAGCCCCCGTCGGATGTGAGGGGGGAGACCCGGCGGGGGCTTTCGCCAAAGGAGGAGACAGCGATGAGCGTTGTCTAATCTTGCCTTAATACTAGTCCATCCAATGAGTCGTTCATAGTTACAAACTGCACCCGTCGCATGTGATTAATGTCACATACGGAGCGGTTAGGACAATGAGGCGAAGAACAGTAGAATAAAGGGCGTCATGGACGATCTGCGCCAACGGTTGAGGCGTCTGGGGATTGTCACAGGCCGCGAGTTCAGACCCAAACCCTCTGCCCTGCATGGGCCGGATATTGAGGCACTGGTGGATGGGGAAGTGCTGCACACGGCAGCAGGAGCCTGCTTCCGTGTGCGGCGCACCTTTGAGGCGCATATGCAGCACGGAGCGCTGCCGCTGGCCGCCTGGCTGACCGTGAGGGCCGATACGCTTGCCGGCATGGGCGGCGACGATGCGCTGGCCAGAGTAGAGTGCCGCCGCCTGCTCTTTCTGGATGTGGAAACTACCGGCTTGGGCGGCGCGTCGTTGGCCTTTCTGGTAGGGGTGGGGTTCTTTGACAGCTCGGACCGACTGGAAGTCCACCAGTATTTCTTGCGCGATCCGGCTGAAGAATCCGCCATGCTGATGCTGCTGGGCGAAGTGCTACATCATGCCGCCGCGTTGGTAACTTTTAACGGGCGCACGTTTGACGTTCCGCTGCTTGCCAGCCGCTATGTGCTGGCCCGCCAGTCCACATCCATTGCCGATTTGCCTAACCTTGACCTGCTTCCCCCCGCACGCCGTCTGTGGCGTCGGCGTCTATCTTCTTGTGCGTTGAGTTCGCTGGAACACCACGTGCTGGGCGTGCGGCGCACCGCCGCGGATGTGCCCGGCTACCTGATCCCCGCGCTCTACCAGCGATATCTGCAAACGCATGATGCCCGTGATATGGTGCGCGTGCTATACCACAACGAGATGGACATACTCTCCATGGTGGCGCTGGGCGCAGCGCTGGGCCGCATCTTTGAGCAACCCACCCTGCCAACCCTACACATTGACGACCGCCTTAGCCTAGCGCGCTGGTTTGAAAATCAGGGTATGTGGGAGCGTGCCGAGGCAGCATATCGCCTCGCTGCCGACGAGGCCCCTGATGCAGAACTACGCCGCGAGGCGCTGATCGGTTTAGCCTACCTATTCAAGCGCATGGGACGGTATGAAGAGGCTCTGCTTCTGTGGGCCAACCTCGCCGACCTCAGGCTTGACACGCTAGGGCACGAAGAGATAGCCAAATACCACGAGTGGCGCAGTGGCGATCTCGTTCAGGCGCTGCAGTGGACGGAGCGCGGCATACGACTGGCCGAGACGTGGTGGCCCGGCTGGCGACGCACAGCAGCGCTCAATGCGCTGGGCCATCGCCGAGAGCGTCTGCTGCGCAAACTGGCGGGTCGTGCCGAAGAGAGGCGCTAAACAGCGACGGGAAATAGCCTGCCATTAAAATAAAAAGCGGAGCCGGCGAGATCGGCTCCGCTCTCTTTCGCTCACCCACTGCTTACAGGATGTCAAAACGCAGTATCACGTTCTTGCCGATGCCGATCTGTACGCCGGAGCGGAGTGGCACCGATCCCATCCCCGTGATTATCCTGCCGTCGACCGTTGTCCCATTTGTGCTCCCATCATCGCGGATCACAAACTGGCCGCCCTCAAACAGAATCTTGGCATGGTTGCGAGAGACACTCGGGAACTTGAGATTCACATCGCTGTCTGTACGCCCAATGGTGAACGGTACGCTGGCGATCAGGTACTGCGCTCCGTCGTAGGTCCCATCCGGCGATCGCTCAACCGTCAACCTAGCTTGGGGCATCGGCCCTACCAGAGTAGGAGCAGCCGAAGGCGGCACGGCGGCCCGAGGAGGCGGTGTGTGCCGCTGGCCGGGTATAGCCGAAGGCGGCGGGGTC
>DAOTYL010000388.1:0-4304 GCA_034434955.1 Anaerolineae bacterium
TTCATCTCTGCGCTGGAGGGGCAGCGCGTACACAAGATCATCCCGCTGGCGCGGCAAGTGTGGGAGGAGCGCTTCTACCGCCTCCCCACTTCAGAGGTCAACCGCATTGTACAGGAAGCAGTTGCTCAACAGGCCCCACCCGTCAAGGCGGGGAAACGGTTGAAGATTCGCTACGCTAGCCAAGTGGCGGTCAACCCACCTAAGTTCCTCTTTCATGTCAACGACCCCGATTTGGTGCACTTCACCTACGAACGCTATTTGGAGAACCGCATCCGTGAGGTGCATCCTTTCATCGGCACGCCCATTCTGATGAGCTTCCGCCGCAGCTCTGAGGGTCGCCGCAGGCGGAAGGAGTAGGGAGCGATCCTGTAGCCTGGGTGGGTGGGGGATGAGGCCGGGGTTTGCCTCACCGCAACCGCGCTCGGGCCAGCGCCGCCGCACCGTACAATCCCACATCCTGACCCAACTCGGCGGGCACGATGGGCGTGCTTTCCCAATAGTAGGGATGGAGGGCATATTCGCGCACGGCTTCGTGTAGCGGCCCGAAGAGCAGCTCCCCCAGCCGTGTGACGCCTCCACCCAGCACGAACTTATCGGGGTTCAGCAGCATCATCAGGGAGGCGATAGCGATGCCAATATAGCGTCCGGCCTGCTGGATGATGGACAACGCCAGCGCATCGCCCTGCTGTGCAGCCTGCCCAACAAGTTTGGCGTCGATCTGGCTGAGGTCGTCTCCTACCCACTCGCGCAGCAATGATGGTTCATCTGCCGCCAGCCGCTCGCGGGCGATGCGGGCGATGGCTCGCCCTGAAGCCAGCGCTTCCAGATGGCCGCGCCTGCCGCATCCGCACAGCGGCCCATCCGGCTCAACTACCGTGTGGCCTATTTCACCCGCTTGCCCATGTCCGGTGTAGAGGTCGCCGTTGAGGATCAGCCCGCCGCCGATGCCCGTGCTGATCGTCATGTAGATCATGTTGCGTGTGCCGCGTCCCGCCCCTAGGTGATACTCCGCCAAGCCCGCGAGGTCGGCATCGTTGCCGGCAAACACCGGGCCGCCCAGCGCCTCCTGCACAATACGGATGATGGGGACGTTCTCGAAGGGCAGGTTGGCAGCCTTGATGATCACACCTGTCGTCGCATCGAGGGGGCCGGGCACGGCCAGTCCAATGGCAGCCAGCTCTTGGGGAGATTCGGGTAACACCTGTCGGATGGTCTCGATCAGGCGGCTGATCACAACAGCGCTGCCTTCGCTGGCCCCTGTGGGCTGCTCCGCACGCTCGATCAACTCGAGATCAAGGGTGAAACGGGCAGCTCTTACCAGCGTGCCGCCCATGTCCACGCCGACGATAGTTTGCATGAAAAAACCCTCCCTAGCGGTGATTCCCGTTGCAGCGAGGAACGGATCACGAGGCAGTATACCATCCCTCTGCTACGGCGGGGAAATGCAGGGGACTATCTCTCCCCCTTTCCCCTCGACGAAGTGGGGGAGTCGGGAGACAAAGGTTTCGTGGTATAATCCCACCTCAGGATATCCCCATGACAACCGACCAAAGGAGACGCTACGCATGAGCTTCAAGCACATTGTTGTGCCCAGCGACGGGGAACCTGTGACCATTGTGAATGGTAAGCTGCATGTGCCGGATCGCCCCATTATTGCCTTTATTGAGGGGGACGGCATCGGCCCTGACATTATGAACGCCTCGCTGCGCATCTGGAACGCTGCCGTAGAGAAAGCCTACGGCGGTCAGCGCCGCATTGCCTGGATGGAAATCTACGCGGGCGAGAAGGCTGCCAGATTATATGGGGGGGACTACATGCCGGAGGAGACCTTTGAGGCGTTGCGCCAATTCCTCATCGGCATCAAAGGCCCGCTGACCACGCCCGTTGGCGGCGGCTTCCGCAGCCTCAATGTGACGCTGCGCCAAGTGCTGGACCTGTATGCCTGTATCCGGCCGGTGCGTTACTATCGGGGTGTGCCCAGCCCCCTGCGCGAGCCGGAGAAAGTGGATGTGGTGATCTTCCGCGAGAACACCGAAGATGTCTATGCGGGCATTGAGTATGAGGCCGGCACGCCGGAAAACGAGAAGCTGGCGCGCTTTCTGCGTGAGGAGCTGGGTGCCCAATTCTTTGAGGGGGCCGGGCTGGGCATCAAGCCCATCAGCGCCTTTGGCACCAAACGGCTGGTACGTCGGGCCATCCAGTACGCCCTAGAGCGGGGCCGCAAAAGCGTGACGTTGGTGCACAAGGGCAACATCCAGAAATATACCGAGGGTGCTTTCCGCAAGTGGGGATACGAGGTCGCCGCCGAGGAGTTCGGCGATGTGACTATCACCGAAGAGGAGCTGTGGGAAAAGTACGGCGGCCAGCAACCTGAGGGCAAGGTCGTGATCAAAGACCGCATTGCCGATGTGATCTTCCAGCTCCTGCTGTTGCGTCCGGATGAGTTTGACGTGCTCGCCACACCCAATCTCAACGGGGACTATCTCTCCGATGCCGTAGCCGCCGAGGTAGGGGGTATCGGCATTGCGCCCGGCGCCAATGTGGGGGATCGCGTGGCACTGTTTGAGGCCACACATGGCACGGCTCCCAAGTACGCCGGTCTGGATAAGGTGAACCCAGGTTCGTTGCTGTTCTCTGGCGTAATGATGCTAGAATATATGCAGTGGTGGGAGGCGGCGCGGTTGATCACCACTGCCTACGAGGCTACCATTGCCCAGAAGATCGTGACCTATGACTTTGCCCGCCTGATGGAGGGGGCACGGGAGGTCAAAACATCCGAATTTGCAACGGCGCTCATTGAGAACATGATGAGGCTGTAGAGCCGACTTCGGCGGTTTGTTGTTTAGGGAGTATGCACATGTCCACCCAGCCGGGCTCTGACGACCGCTCTCAAGAGGAACTCTTGCACGACCTGCGCTACGGAACTCCCCGCGAGCAGGAAGCAGCGCTGGCGCGGTTGGCTGCCATAGGCGAAGCGGATGCGTTGGATGCGGTGATCGAGTATCTGCGCGAGCATGCCGCCGAAGCTGGCCGTGCCGGCTTGGATGCCATGCGCGTGCTGGCCAACAAGTACCTGCCGGAAGATCGGTACAGCCTGGCCGAAGCGCTGATCCCCTTCCTTGCCGCCGAAGATTGGGAGCAGCGCCTGATCGCCATCCGCCTCATCAACACTTACCCCAATGAGCTGGCGGTTGAGCCAATCCGTGCCCTTATTGATGAGGCCCGTGAGAAAATCTACGCCGAGCAGCACGTCCGCCTCTCGCCGGGGCGCGTGTTGGCTGAACGCACGCTGGGCGAGGCCATTATGGCACTGGCTAATTCAGGACGCCTGCTGGTGTTGCCGGACATCCTCGAGATGCTGGAGGACCCGGGCCTGCGAGCAGTGGCCGCCCGCGCTTTGGGCGTCATTGGCTCGGAGACCGAGCGCCCACGTCTGGAGGATTTGGTAGAGGATGAGGACCCTCGTGTGCGTGACTCCGCACAGTGGGCGTTGGCTCTCATGGATGAGCGGCTGGAGCAGTTCCTCAACCCGCCGCCTGACTTCCTAGAGCCACCGCCCAACCGCCTGAACCCCATCTACTGGGCGCATCGGCAGCTAGAAGCCAGTGACAACGACTTGCTGCAGTACCTCATCGTGCGCATTGCCATCGAACACTTCATCCTGGACGCCTTCGTCAGCGAGGGGCGTGTGCCGGAGCAGTGCCTCATCATCGTGCGCCGTTATGAGGGCGACGTACCTCCTCCTTATCGCTTTAACGATGCTCCCATCATCGGCATTTGGGAATACCATTGGCAAGGGCCGACCCTTCATCAGCGCGAGGGGCCGTTGGCGTCCAACCAGACCCGTTTCCGCTATCCGGGGGATTCAGCAGCCACGATCACCATTAGCTATCCGGCGACTTTGGAGGAGGCTGACGAGGGCTTGGTGAGCTTCGACTGTCGCTTCGAGCCATTCTTCGGGCGAGGTTGGATTTACCGCGTCTCTTGGCGCGAGAACGGTTGGACCTTCTCCGTCCTGCGCCGCACTTGGTCCAGCTAGGTTTCCAGCAGAGCAGGGTGAGGCAGTAAGTTTCCCGTACTCATGAGGGGTCGCTGGAGAGGGGCGGCGCGGAAGCCTCCACCGGCTCCTTTGCCGCAACCTCTACCGAGGGTGGTTCTTCTCCCGCCCGCCACACTTCATTGGCGCGGTCAATAAAGAGCACCCCATCCAAGTGGTCAATCTCGTGCTGGAAAACACGCGCCAGCCAGTCGCGGGCCTTGATGCGGATTTCCTTGCCATACCGATCCTGCCCACGCACAGTAAC
>DAOTYL010000389.1:0-4529 GCA_034434955.1 Anaerolineae bacterium
TGCGGAAGCAGGCAAGGTTTGCGGCGCTATGTAATGCTGGTCGCTGCTTTGTGCTTCCTTGTGATGGGGACGGGCGTGGCGCAGGCGCAGGATGCTGTGCCACCGGTCCCACTGCCCCCGGGCGGACGTGAAAGCCCCTTGCGCTTCATGGTTCCTTACCCCAGGGTATTGGAGCAGGTTGACTTGCCTACCTTGATGGCAAGTTTCCCTTCGCTTGACCCTGACCTTTCGTTCTCACCTGGGCCGCGCATGCCGCTGCCACTTCAACAGGATGGCATGGCGACCCCAGCAGCGGTGTCACCCGGGCCCTTCCGCACGCTGGCGATTTTGGTGGAATTCAGCGATAACGCCCATCAACCCTCTATCCCTCTCACCCAGTTTGATACGCTGCTCTTCGGCACATCGGGTGCGACCCTGCGCACCTACTACAAAGAGGTTTCCTACCTCCAGCTCGACATTGTGACGCTCAACTTGCCCAGCACGTTGGGCTGGCAGATGGCGCCGCAACTCTATGGCTACTATGTAGCGGGGCAGTACTGTTTTGGTGGATATCCCCACAACTGCCAGAAGCTGGCCGAAGACGCTGTCACTTTGGTGGATAGTGTCGTGGACTTCTCGCAGTATGACAACAACAGCGATGGTTGGGTGGACACGGTCTTCATCATCCACGCTGGCCAGGGGGCGGAGTTCACAGGCAGTCCCAACCACATCTGGTCGCACTCATGGTGGACGCAAAACTCACCCTACCTTGATGGCGTGTGGATCGGTTCTTACACCGCCGAGCCGGAGTACTGGGGAACGCCGGGCGATATGACACACGGCGTGTATGCCCATGAGCTGGGACACGCCTTCGGCCTGCCCGACCTGTACGACACCGATGGCTCTTCAGAGGGCATCGGCGCTTGGAGCCTGATGAGCAGCGGCTCGTGGAACGGGATATTGGGTAATTCGCCGGCGCACCTTGATGCGTGGTCGCGGCTGTATCTAGGCTTCGCCACCGCAACGGTTGTGACTCCTGCCAACCAGACGATCAACCTGCCTAACGTGGAACAGAACGCAGCGGGAGCGATCTACCGACTCAATACCGGATTTGCGGGTGAGTACTTCTTGCTGGAGAACCGCCAGCCAATCGGTTCCGATGCGGCCTTGCCGGGCGCGGGCCTGCTGATCTGGCATGTGGATAACGGGGTAAGCTCCAACAGGCAGGAGTGTCTTTCCGTCAATAACTGGCTGTGCGGCCGCCAACACTTCCTCGTGGCACTGGAGCAAGCCGACGGCCTGTTGGAATTGGAGAAAAAGGTCGATCGTGGCGATACGGGCGACCCTTTCCCCGGTGCAACAGGCAACACTATTTTTGACTCCTTCACCAACCCCAATACCAGCTCGTATTACACAAGCAGTGCGATGCCCTTCGCCGTTGTCAACATCAGCCCATCGGCAAGCACCATGACCGCTTTCATCGCCGGGCCGCCTGCTGTGCCAACGTTGATCAGCCCCACCAACGGGGGCACGGTCAACACTTCTGCTCCCCTTTTCCAGTGGTCCGACGATGGAGCAACCGCTACCTATAAGCTAGTGGTGAAGAAACCATCGGGGAGCACCCTCTTCAAGCAGACTTTCAATGCGGGGGATATCTGCTCTGGCGGCACTTGTTCCGTCACCGGGCCGACCAACTTGAAGGACGGCAAAACCTACACCTGGAAAGTAGTGGCTCAAAACGCTTATGGAAAGGCCAAGAGCGCCAAATGGTCCTTTAAGGTTGACTTACCTTAAGGAGAGCGGCTGGCGATAAGCAGCACGCAGTTAGACGTCGGAGGGGATAGGTGGGGCAGGCTGCAAGGGAGTCTGCCCCCTTTCATAGGAGAGCTAACGGCCTGCGTAGAGCGGCAGAAGTGGATCGTCAGCCATGAGGCGTTCCACCTTGCGGAGGTCCTCTTCGGTGTCCACACTATAGACATGGAAGCGCGTCGGCACCATCTTGACGCGGTAGCCGTGCTCCAGCACGCGCAGCATGTCCACCGACTCGGCGATCTCCAGCGGCGTGGGTGTAAGCTGGCTGAACTGAAGCAGGAAATCGCGCCGGAAAGGGATGATGCATACCTGCTTGTACTTGGCAACGCCTTCGCCACCTTTGCGTCGCGAGGGGATCGGCTCACGCGAGAAGTAGAGGGCAAAGTTATTCCGATCCACGACAACCTTTACTTCGTTGATGTCATCGTGCTCCTCGGAGGTCTTCAGCTCGCCCAGCAGGTTGGAGACCAAGATGGTGCTATCTTCGACCAGCGGTTGGACGGCTTCATCAATCATCTCCGGACGGAGCATCGGCTCATCGCCCTGGATCATCACCACAATATCCACGCGCTGGCCGGTCTGGGCCTCGATTTTCAGCAGGGCCTCGGCGGTGCGGTCACTGGCCCGTTGATGGGTATCCGCCGTCATAATCACCGGTGCCCCAATGCTTTCGCCGTACTGCCTGATCTCCTCATCGCAGGTGGCAATGTACACCTTGCGCAAACGCTGGCTCATCTTACTGCGGAAGTAGACGTGCCCCACCATGGGGATACCCTGTATCCTTGCCAGCGGTTTGCCGGGGAAACGTGAGGAACCCATGCGGGCCGGAATGACGCCGATGATGTTCAATGCTGACTCCATCCCCTCACCTTATGATGCGTCTGCTGGGCGCTTCAGCCTGCGCAGTGTGCGACACGGCCAAGCGGCGATACGGCGAGGAATACCCCTCAACCGATGCGAGAGAGTATAGAGGCGGTAGCCAAGCGCCACCGAGGCGCGTTCACGGCGCAATAAGGCCTGCTTTTCCCGCTCAGAGAGGCTCGCACAGACGGTCAAATCATAGCCAAACTCGCGCATGAGCGGTTCGCAGATCAGCTCTACAAGCCGTGCCTCGCGCTCGCTCATGCGGCGCTTCCAAATGCCGCGTCGGTCCACAATCTCGCCGACCGCCAGCAGGCTCTTGCGCACTTCCTCTTGGGGCAGCACCACCTGATCGTAGTGCTCGGCAAAATGCTCTAGACTCTCAGGACGATAGGCCTCGCCGAGGAAATGCATCATGCGCAGCAGGCTGCCTTCTGCATCGGCGATGATGTCCTCATAGCGGATGGTCAGGATACGGTTATCGCCCTCAAAAGTCTTGCTCAGGCCGACCATCATGTTCCAGCTCTCAGCGCGCTCGATACAAACCTGACGGCGGTAAGCCACCGAGTGTGATTCGTAGAAGCGGGGGGGCGAGCTGACCACATCGCGCGGGTCGCGCACAATGTTGATCACCTGTGCCTGAGGGAAGAGCGCCAAAATCTGCGGCACATACTGGACATGGCGCGGCGTCTTTTCCACCCAGCGCCGCGCTGACGCTTTGCCGGCTTGCTCCGCAAAGTACTGCATCAACCGATGCAGAAAATGGGCGGGGGCAATGCCCCCCTGTCCCGCCTGCTCTCGGAGGGCTGCCTTGAAGGCCGCATCCAGATGGATGCCGGGCTTGCCGGCCAGCCGCTTAAATACCGTCTCAAGTTGAGCCGGTGAGAGCTTGCTGTTTTCCCAGCCCTCGAAGGGCGCAAGGACGTGGATGAAGAAGTGCGTCTCTGGGCCGGAGGAGAAATCCGGATGGGCAGTGAGCAGCAACTGCACCAGCGTTGTGCCGGAGCGCGGATGCCCTACCACAAAAACGGGCTGGATATCCGGCAGGGTCAAGTCGGGGTTCATGGCCGATAGTCCACCTCTGCCAACACTCGCTGATACAAGTCCAGCGCTTCGGCGTCTATATAGGCGGCCTCTTCGGCGTCCAGCTCCTGGGCGCGGTGTAGCGGTGCGTCGATGACGCCGTACTGCTGCACCGTATAGGCAGAGTTAGCGCGGATGTCCATGCCCTGAAAAGTGGGGCGCAACAGGATGGGGTCAAAATCTAGGCCCAGCCATGTTGCCAGCGCACGCATGTGCCCTTCGGTGTCTTTGATCAGATTCTCATAGCCCAGCACGAAGACTTTGTCTCCGTACTGCGCTTTGGCAGCGAGCGTGCCTTCCGCTGAGGCTTTCCAGAGGGGAATGCTGGTTTTTGGATCGGGGTAGCTCTGAGGGCTTTTACGGTGCGATGAGACATACCACGCCTTGGGATCGCGCACCATGCTGATCAGGCGGCCGTCGGGGTAATCGCGGAAGAAGCGCGCCAGCGAGTCGGCATGCATGTTCACGCGCGGTGTGAAGGCTACGATGTATTTCTTCTCGGTCTCGTAGTGCTGCTGATAGTTCAGCCACGCGTTGAAATAGGAGGTCATGTAGCAGTTCAGCACATCGCGCTGCGTCTTGATCTCGCGTGCAGCAGCGCAGGCAAGGAAAATCTCACGCTGCAGGTTGGGCAGCAGGAAGAAGGGAAACACGTCCGGCTGTTCATATTGGGCGCTGGCCGGATGCTTCTCGTATCCATTGTGGAAGAAGCCGGTGATGGGCTTCTCGAACAGCAGGGCGAACCACGTTTCCGGGCTGGCGTTTAGGTCTAGATCGGGCCAATCCCACTTACG
>DAOTYL010000390.1:0-5739 GCA_034434955.1 Anaerolineae bacterium
CGTGATGAGGCAGGTGTAACCGCTGTAGGAGGCAGCGCCGATCTGCGCGGCGAGCATCTCGTAGCCTGTCATCTGATAGGGCACATCCGGCAGGGAGGGATCGCGGGTGGGCGTGGGCGCAGCGGTGGTTGCCTCAAGGGTGGGGATCGGCGATGCAGTGGGAGAGGGTGTGGCGGAAGGCGGCGGGATGGTCGCCTCGCCCCCTGCGGAAGGAGTTGTTTGGGGGGCGGCAGTCGTGGCGCACGCAGTCAGGATCACCATCCCCAACGTTCCTATTGCCAGCCTCAAGCGGCCCACAGAACGGTAAATCATCGCACATCCTTAAGGGTGAATGCTATTCAGCAGGCGTAGAGGGTATCACGAAGCAGGTACGGCGGCAAGCAGCCCAGGGTGGGAATGAGGCTCGCTGCGGTTGTGGTCTCCGCCGAGGCATGATAAACTGAAATTGAGGGGAGCGAGGAGAGGACCCATGCGCCGCACTTTTATCTCAACAAGCTGGACGCTGGGGGTGGACCCGGAAGACATCCGCACGCTGCTGCGCACCATTGAGGATATCTACATCCTGCTGCGGCGAGGCGTGAAGCACCCGGAGCAGTACGATCCGCTGCCCACCGTGCGCGCCTTTGGAGCGTGGGTTATCCCTGCCCTGCCGCAAGGAGCGGCCTACAGCAGCATGGAGTGGTACGTGGAGCGCAGTCTGAACGACACCCGCGATCACATTCTGGCTTCGCGCTACATGGAAATTGTGCAGCTGGAACCTTGGCAGATTCAAAACCCCCATTTTGACCTGTGCCTGACACACCTGCCCATCCTTGACGACATGACTGCCGGCACAGCGAAGGGAGAGGTGCTGGGCTTCAGCCGTCGGGGGTTGGTTTCGCTGATCTCCACCCATCCTTTTGACCGTTTTGATGACCCTGCCCTGCGCCGTCTGGCCATTGAGTACACCGTTGCCCACTACTTCGGCAGCTTGTTCGACGTGCCCATCATCTCACGCCGTAGCGAGGCGGAGGAGCACAACGGCGAACCGTACTGCATCAACGTCTGCGCACGGCGCTACGCCGACACTCCCGATGCCGCGCTGGAGTTCGCCCGTGAGCAGGCCGCCAGCGGCATTGTGTACTGCGCCACATGCCAGCACGAGATGCTGGGGCAGATCACCGCTTTCTACTACGGTGTGAACTGAGCAAGACACACCCGTCCTGTTGAAAACGCAGCGGGCAACGGCCCTTCCGCCTCCCCGTGATGACGCCGAGAGGGCAACAACCGCAGGTCGCAGGGAAGGGTGAGGAGCAGCCCCCTCGCGGGCTTTTTGATTGACAGCCACCCACAGGGCGGGTATCATGAAATCGTCAGTAGAATGGAAGCGTGCTCCTGCAAGCCGTTCCATACCTCTGGGGCGGCTCGTTTATTGCGCCGCGCTTATGCTCACGATGGGAAGCCCATGTCGTCACGCCGCATCTCGCCCCCCTACCGACTGCTGAAGTGGCTGACGCCCGGCATTGGCGTCAAGCGCTGGATGGCCGTGCTGTTCTGCGGCGTAGCGGCGTTGGCCCTGGCGTTTGCGTTGCTGCTGCTGGCCTTCCTCCGCGCTCATCCCATCCCCCCGCTGGAGTTCGTGCTGACGCTGGGCGGCGCATCGCTGTGGGTGCGTGCCGCACTGGCAGCAGCGATCGGCGTGGCATTGGTGACGCTGGGGCTGATCCGCATCAATCGGGCCATCCTCGAGCCGCTGGATGTCGGTGGGAGCGCTCTTATAGACACCCTGCTGGACCACCGCCAGCGCGGGCGCGGCCCCAAGATCGTCGCCATCGGCGGGGGGACGGGCCTGCCCATCCTGTTGCGTGGGCTGAAGGCCTATACCGCCAACCTGACGGCCATCGTCACCGTGGCAGATGACGGAGGGAGTTCAGGCCGCCTGCGCCGTGAGCTGGGCGTACCGCCGCCGGGCGATCTGCGCAACAACATCGCTGCGCTGGCCCGCGACGAAGCCCTCATGACGCAGCTCTTCCAGTATCGCTTTGGGGAGGGCGGGCTGGAGGGACACAGCCTCGGCAACCTGTTCATCGCCGCGCTGGTAGGCGTGACGGGCAGCTTTGAGCAGGCACTCATTGAGAGCAGCCGCGTGCTAGCCGTGCGGGGGCAGGTGCTGCCCTCCACGCTGGCCGACGTGACGCTCATGGCCGATGTGCGGGAAGCGGAACCGGTCGGCGGCACGCAGCGTGTGGCAGGCGAATCGGCCATCCCCCTACGGGGCGGCGCCATTGTGCGCGCTTTTCTGGAGCCAGAGGACGCTCCTGCTTATCCGGGGGCCGTGCAGGCCATCCTCAACGCCGATCTGATCGTGTTGGGGCCGGGCAGCCTGTTCACCAGCATCCTGCCCAACCTATTGATACGCGGCATTGCCGAGGCAGTGCGGCGTAGTCGGGCGCTCAAGGTGTATGTGTGCAACGTGGCCACCCAGCGCGGTGAGACGGACGGCTTCAGCGTGGCCGATCACGTGCGCGTCATCGAGCAGCACGCCGGCAAGGGCCTCTTCGATGTGGTGCTCATCAACGACGACTTCCCGCCGCTGGAGGAAGGGGCCAACTTCAGCTACGTGCGGCTTGAGCGCGAGAACGGCCTCACAGGGCTAGGGGTGAAGGTCAAGACAGCCCCGCTGGTCGACCGACAGCGCCCCTGGCGGCACGACTCGGAGCGACTGGCCCGCGCCGTTATGGAACTGTTGGAAGAAGCGCCAACAGCGTAGCTTCTGTATCACGTGTATCCGCTAGACAAGGAGAGGTTCACATGGCTATCCGAGTAGGCATCAACGGTTTTGGTCGCATCGGTCGGCAGGTCCTCAAGATCATGAAGGAGAACTACCCCGGCGTCTTTGACGTCATAGCCTTCAACGACATCGGTGACCTGCCCACCATGGCGCACTTGTTCCGCTACGACTCCAACTACGGCGCCTTCAAAGGCACGGTGGAGGTGCGGGAAGATGGACTGGTGATCAACGGTGACTTCGTCAAGGCGCTGATGGTCAAGGAGCCGGGGGAGTTGCCCTGGCGCGACCTCGGCGTGGATATCGTGATCGAGTCCACCGGCAAGTTCACCGACCGCGAGAGCGCCGCCAAGCACCTTGAGGCCGGTGCGAAGAAGGTCATCATCAGCGCTCCGGCCAAAGGCGAGGACCTGACGATCGTGCTGGGCGTCAACGAGCACATGTACGACCCGGCCAAGCACCACATCATCTCCAATGCCAGCTGCACCACCAACTGCCTCGCTCCGGCGGCCAAGGTCGTGCAGGACAGCTTCGGCATCGTCAAAGGGCTGATGACCACCGTCCACGCCTACACCAACGACCAGCGCATCCTTGACCTACCGCACAAGGACCTGCGGCGGGCGCGGGCGGCGGCACTCAGCATCATCCCCACCACGACGGGTGCGGCCAAGGCCCTTGCACTGGTGATTCCGGAACTCAAGGGGCGCTTCGACGGCTACGCTCTGCGCGTGCCTACCTCCACCGTCTCGGTGGTGGACTTCACGGCGCTGCTGGAGCGCGAGACGACTACCGAGGAGCTGCACGCCGCCTTCCGCAAAGCCGCCGAGGGCCCGATGAAGGGCATCCTCGGCTTCTGCGAAGAGCCGCTGGTGAGCATTGACTTCAAGGGCGATCCGCGCTCCAGCATTGTGGACGCCCAGTTCACCACCATCTTGGGCGGCAGCGGCAACTACGCCAAGGTGGTGGCGTGGTATGATAACGAGTGGGGCTATTCCTGCCGCACGGTTGACCTGGCAAAGATGATCGGCGAACGGCTCTAACGATCCAGAGGGATGTGCCGAAGTGAGGGGGCGGCGCCGCAGGGGAACATCCACGCGCCGCCCCCTTTCCCTATAAGGAGGTGTCCATGAACAAAAAGACGATCCGCGATGTAGACCTGCAGGGCAAGCGCGTGCTGGTGCGTGTGGACTTCAACGTGCCCATTGAGGACGGCAAGGTGACGGATGAGACGCGCATCACAGCCGCTGTGCCCACCATCAGGGCCATCCTCGAGCAGCAGCCGAGGGCGGTGATCCTTATGTCGCACCTGGGGCGGCCCAAAGGCGGCCCTGACCCCAAATACTCCCTGCGGCCCACGGTGGAGGTGCTGGCCAAGCATCTGGGGCGCGAGGTGGCCTTTGTGGACGATCTCATCGGTGAGAAGGTGGAGCAGGCCATCAACGCCTTGCCGCCGGGCGGGGTGATCATCCTGGAGAACACGCGCTTTTACGCAGGCGAGGAGAAGAACGACCCCGAACTGGCGCAGCAGTTGGCACGGCTGGGCGATGTGTACGTCAACGATGCCTTTGGCTCGGCGCACCGCGCCCACGCCAGCACCGAAGGTGTGGCCCGCTTCCTGCCCGCCGTGGCCGGCCTGCTGATGGAGAAGGAGATCGAGTTTCTGGGCACGGCGATTGAGAATCCCCGGAGGCCCTTTGTGGCCATCTTGGGCGGGGCGAAAATCTCCGACAAGATCGGGGTGATCGAAAACCTGCTCAACAGGGCCGACCGCATCCTCATCGGCGGGGGGATGGCCAACACCTTCTTCGCCGCGCAGGGCCTCCCCATGGGCGACTCGCTTGTGGAACAAGAGGCGCTAGAGACGGCCAAAGGTCTCCTCGGCAAGGCGAGCGGCAAACTCGTGCTGCCGGTGGACGCCGTCATTGCCGATGCCTTTGATGCCAACGCCAACACGAAGACCATCCGCGTGCAGGAGGGCGTACCGGCAGGCTGGCGTATTCTGGACATCGGCCCGCAGACGGTGCGCCTCTTTGAGGAGCAGCTTGCTGACGCCATGACCGTCGTCTGGAACGGGCCGATGGGCGTTTTTGAGCTGGCGCCCTTTGCCAAAGGGACGTTCGCCGTTGCGCAGGCGCTCGCCGAGCGCACGGCGCAAGGTGCGGTGACCGTCATCGGTGGCGGCGACTCGGCGGCAGCGGTCAATCAGGCTGGGCTGGCCGATAAGGTGACCCACGTCAGCACCGGCGGCGGGGCGAGTCTTGAGATGCTGGAGGGCCTCACCCTGCCTGGGCTGGCCGCGCTGAACGATAAATGATCGCCCGCCCTCACCCCACCCCACTCCGCCGCGCTCGATCCCCCTTCCCTGCATCGGCGGGTGAGGCCGACGAAGAGGGGGTGGGGTGAGGGTGTGGTACAATCAAGAAGACATATCCCCATCCTTGCGACAAGGAGCATCCCATCATGCGCACACCTATCCTCGCCGGCAACTGGAAGATGCACAAGACCATCAGCGAGGCGCTTGATTTCGTCAACGCCGTAAAAGGGCCACTGGCCGAGATTGACGGAGCGGAGAAGGCCATCTGCCCCTCTTTTGTCGCCCTGCCTGCCGTCGCCGAGGCGCTGCGCGGCACGGGGATCAAGGTGGGGGCACAGGACATGCACTGGGAAGATCAGGGCGCCTTCACTGGCGAAGTCTCGCCGCTGATGCTGAAAGGGCTGTGCGATCTGGTCATCATCGGCCACTCGGAGCGCCGCCAGTACTTCGGCGAGACGGATGAGAGCGTCAACCGCAAGGTCAAAGCGGCGCTGCGGCACGGTCTGACGCCCATTGTCTGCGTGGGCGAGAGCCTCGAACAGAACCGCGCCGGTGAAACGGAGGCCTTCGTCAGCAGGCAGGTGCGTGCCGCCTTTGAGGGGATCGGGGCAGAAGAGGCCCGCCGTGTGATCGTCGCCTATGAGCCGATCTGGGCCAT
>DAOTYL010000391.1:0-3889 GCA_034434955.1 Anaerolineae bacterium
ATACCGGATAAGGAGTTCCTGGTCTTCGTCGGCCCTTCCGGATGCGGCAAGAGCACATCCCTGCGCATGCTGGCCGGGCTGGAAGAGGTCACCGAGGGCAAGATTTACATCGGCGACCGTGTGGTTAACGATGTGCCGCCCAAAGACCGCGACATCGCCATGGTCTTTCAGTCCTACGCCCTCTACCCCCACATGACCGTCTACGACAACATGGCCTTCGGCCTGCGCTTGCGCAAAGTGCCCAAAGACGAGATCGACCGCCGTGTGCGGCAGGCCGCCAAAGAGTTGGGCATCGAGAACCTGCTTGACCGCAAACCCAAAGCACTATCCGGCGGACAGCGTCAGCGCGTGGCCGTGGGGCGTGCTATTGTGCGCGAGCCAACCGTCTTCCTCATGGATGAGCCGCTCTCCAACCTTGACGCCAAGCTGCGCGTGGAGGCGCGTGCTATGATCCTGCGCCTGCATCAGCGGCTGGAGACGACTTTCATCTACGTCACCCACGATCAGGTGGAGGCTATGACGATGGGCACGCGCATCGCCGTGCTCAAGGACGGCGTCCTGCAACAGCTGGACACGCCGCAGAACCTCTACGACCGTCCGGATAACATCTTTGTGGCCGGCTTCATCGGCAGCCCCAGCATGAACTTCTTCGACTCTACGCTGGTGCAGGAGAACGGCGATCTCTACGTGGATGCCGGCGTCTTCCGCGTCAAAGTGCCGGAGAGCAAGAAAGAGGCCTGGAAGAAAGCGCTCGGTAGGCGCGTGGTGCTGGGCGTCCGTCCGGAGGATATCCACGATCCGGACTTTGTACCGCCCGGCATCGTCGCCGCTCAAGTGGATGCAGTGGTGGATGTCACCGAATTGATGGGCAACGAGGTTTTCCTGTACCTCAAGTCAGGCAATGTGGAGTACATCGCCCGCGTGGACCCGCGCACGCGTGCCCACGTGGGCAACCGCATCAGCCCCGTCTTTAACACCGAGAATATGCATCTCTTTGACGCCGAAACAGAGAAAGCCATCCGTTGAGGCGCGCCAGCCAAACCACAGAGAGCACAAAGGGTGTGGGGTTCTGAACCCCTCTCCTCTGTGCTCTCTGCACCCCCGCGGTGAGTGAGAGGCGATCAGCCCACCATGTCCTGTAACCTGTTCACGATGCCGGCGAAATCAAACGGCTTAGGCATGAAGTGCGCGTTGATCTCGGCCAGCTCAGAGCGCGACGGCGGTTGATAGGCCGAGACAATGAGGATGGGGCGCTGCTCGTTAGCCTCACGCAGCTTGCGGGCCAGCTCCATGCCGGTCATCCCCGGCAGGCGGATGTCGAACACCAGCACATGGCAATCGCGGATCGGCGGCTCGTTGCGCAGGATGCGCTCATAAGCATCCTCGGCGTTGCCGTAAATGGGATTGACCTCAATGCCGAAGAGGTCCAGCCCGGCCTTAAGCAGCTCAGCAATGGCCGGCTCATCCTCCACGTAGAGCACTCTGATGCTGCGGTCGTGTTTCATCGTCCACTCCCTATCCGATCGTAGTGCAAGCAGCAGCTTCCTCTCTTCAGCGTAGAGCGGCCTGCGGACGGCGTGAATAGCCGAACAGTCCTACAGTCGCTACAGCGCCTGCGCCACAGCATCCAGCACGGCGCGGAAGCCCTCCCGATAGGTGGTATATTGCGGTGTGAAGTGCAGCCGCTCCCGAATCTTGCGGTTGCTCAAGCGCACCGAGGTGCGCAGCGCAGCGATCTTGATCTGCCCTTGGTAAGGATTGAAATCATCGGTAGGCTGGCCCGTGTGCCGTTGAGGAGGGGGAGCCTCCAGCCAACGGGCCAGGTCATAATAGAGTTGGCCGCAACGCACCGGCTCGTTGTCGCACACGTTGAAGAGCACCGCCCCCGGCGGGAGGACCTGCTCCAGCGTCAGGCGGATAGCCGTCGCGGCGTCGGCAACGTGCAGCAGCGGCCAGAACATATTGCCGTTGCCCATGATAGGCACCTGACCGCGCTTCAGCCCGTAGAGCAGCCCTTTGGTGTGCTGGGCATCTGCCGAATAAAGCAGCCCCATGCGCAATACTACAACCCCCAGACCGTGCGCTTGAGAGGCACGGTAGAGGTGCGCCTCGGCGCGGGCATACGGCTCAAACAGATCGCCCGGCGCAGTGGGGGTTTCCTCGGTTACCCACTCCTCTCCGTGATCGCCGTACACGGCATACAAACTGGGGAAGATCACCCTTCGCACACCGGCCTGCACGCCGGCGGCGATCAGGTTGCGCAGCAGGCCCACCATGACCTCTTCGCTGTAGACCCACTCATCTTCCACCGCCGAATCCTGCGAGGGGATGGTGGTCGCCAGATGCACCACAGCGTCCACGCCGGTCAGTGCCTCGGCCAGCTGCGCCACGTCGCGCCCCTGCCCGAAGATGGGAGTTGTCCGCATGGCGTGCAGCATCGCGCGGCTGGCATCGTTGCGTGCCAGCGCAATCACCTCGTGCCCGTGCGCCAGCAGATCGGGGACCAGCGTCCGCCCGATCAGTCCTGTTGCTCCGGTGATGAAGATGCGCATGTTTCCCTCTTCCCCTCATCGCGGAGCCAATTGCCGACTCTCTGCTGCCTTCTGCATTATATGAAAGATGGGCATTCTTACAAGCCCCGCCACACCCCTTCTTGCGGGATCGGTGGTCTTTGACAGGCCCATCGGCTGCGCCTTATAATGAACGCCGGAGGGAGCCACTCTAAGGTGACCATTAGGCCCGCACTGCGGGCGTCTGAAATCGGAGAGGCCATGTCAAGACCGATCCGCCGAGAACTGCTGACGTGGGAAGATGTGGATGAGCTGATGGACGTGCTGCTCGGCCAACTGCGCGAGGCGGGGACGTTCGACGCCTTGCTGATGATCACGCGTGGGGGGATCATCCCCGGCGGGATGATCTGCGAAGCATTGGACATCCGCGATGTGCTAACCGCCTCGGTACGCTTCCCGTCCGTCATCGGCACCCAGCCCCTCGCCGCCTGGCCGGAGTTCCTCCAGTTCCCCGCCGATGAGATCATGCAGGGCCGCCGCATCCTCATTGTAGACGACGTATGGGGCAGCGGCCGCACCAGCACCGCCGTGCGCGGGCGTGTGGAGGCCGCAGGCGGCAAGCCTGCCACCTGCGTGATACACTTCAACCCTTACCGCTCACTTTTCGAGAAAGCGCAGCCCAACTACTACGCCGCCATCACCGATGCCTGGATCGTGTACCCCTGGGAAGTTGACCGCAATATCGACCGCATTCCCTCACGGCCAGCAGGGTTCAACTGAAAAGGGCAGCGATGGGGATTTCACCACCGAGCGTGGAGAGCAGCGTGGGAATCGTGCAAAGGGGCGGGTTATTCCCCTGCCTCCCGTTCCTCCCCGCCACTGGAGCCGTTTGCTTCGGGAGCCTCCGTTTGATGGGCCTCCGCAGAGCGGGCTTCCGCTTCGGGGGCAGCCCCCTCCGCAGCGGCTGAGGGGCCAAGGTCCAGACCGCGTTGGGTGAAGCCGATGCGCCGCCGCTCCGGCTCAATGCGCACAATGCGCACCGTGATGCGGTCGCCACTTTTGACGTAGGAGTACGGCTCGCTGAGCGTCCCGTCGCCCATCTCGGTGATGTGCAGCAGCCCCTCAATGCCATCGGGCAACACGACGAAGGCTCCGAAGTCCACCACGTTGCCCACTGTGCCTTCCACAACCTGACCGACTTGATAGGTTTGCTCAACGACGTCCCAGGGATTGGGCTGCGCACGCCGCAGGCTAAGCGCAATGCGCTGATGCTCGTGGTCCAGTTCCAGCACGTATACCTTCAGCACATCGCCGACTTTGACCACATCACGGGGATGGGGGACGCGGTGCCAGGCCAACTCAGAGACGTGGACCAACCC
>DAOTYL010000392.1:0-14368 GCA_034434955.1 Anaerolineae bacterium
GGGACAGGTGTGAGCATCCTGACGGCCCCACGGCCGGTTCAGGCCGCAGCCTGCGGTGCCGGGCCGCTCACGCCGGTGATAGACAAGGTGCAGCCTTCCACCATCAGCAACGCCACCCAGACCACGATCACCGTGCGCGGCTCCGGTTTTGAGGACGGTGCCATCGTGGTGCTGGAAAGCTACGGCACACTGGAAACCACCTGCATCAGCAGTGGGGTGCTGACCGCGGTCGTCCCGGCAGGGGTACCGGGCGAATACAACGGCAAATCATACGATGTCACAGTCATCAACCCCAGCGGCAACTCGACGAAGAAGCACCATGCGCTCACCGTCGTCACCCCCATCCCCACGGCAACGCCGGGCGCCCCCCAACCGACGGCCTTCGTGCGCCCTATCCTCACTGTGCAGTCCTACGGCGCAAGCTCTCCGCAACTGCTCTCCCATCAGGACATCGACTTTGAGATGACGCTACAGAACTTGGGGCAGGCCGCCGCCACCAACGTGGTCGTGACGTTCATCGCCGGCGACCTCATCCCGCGCACGACGGGCGGGGTACAGGCGCTGGGCACTATTGCGCCGGGCCAGTCGGTGCGCTTCTTCCAGCCCTTCACCACCGGCAGCCTCTCAGGCAGCGTCGCCGTGCTGGATGTGCAGGTGGACTACACCGACGCCTCCGGAGCGGCTTACAGCGGCACTTTTAAGCTCACTTTTCCGGTGGTGCAGCGCGGCGGTGCGGCGGCGCCCACCCCCACGCCCACGCCCCAGCCGCTGGTGCGCCCCCAACTGGTCATTGACCACTATACGGTGGATGTAGAGCAGCTGCTGCCCGGTTTATTGTTCACCCTGACGTTGGAGGTGCACAACCGCGGTACGGCAGACGCCAAAGGCGTGACGATGATCGTCGGGGGCGGCACGGTCAGCGAGGGCGGCGAGGGGACGCCCTCGGCGGGCGGCATTTCCGGCGGATCGGGCGAGTTTACCAATTTTGCGCCGGTCGGCTCGTCCAACGTGCAGCTCCTCGGCGACCTTGCGAGCGGTGCCGTGCTCACTGCCGCTCAAGACTTGGTGGTGAACGTCTCCACCAACCCAGGGGCTTATCCCTTCAAGGTCTCCTTCGCCTATGTGGACCCCACAGGCCGCCGTTATGTAGACGATCAGGTCATCACCCTGCTGGTCTACACTCCCGTGCAGATCGACCTGGGCTTCTACCGCGACCCCAACCCCATCTTCGCCGGGCAGCCTAACGCACTGCCTCTGCAGATCACCAACCTCGGCAGGGCAGGCGTGGTGTTTGGTAACATGGAGGTCACGGCCGAGGGCGCACAGCTGACCAACAACATCATCCTGGTGGGGCGGCTGGACCCCGGCGGGTATTTCACCATGGATGCCACGCTCATCCCCGACCAGCCCGGCCCACTGACGCTGACGGTGACGCTCAACTACAGCGATGATTTCAACAAACCGCAGACCATCACCCGCACGCTTGAGGTGGAGGTGCAAGAGATGCCGCCCATGGAGCCGGGCATGGAGGGCGGCGAGATACCACCGGATATGGTTCCACAGTCGGAGACGCTCCTACAGCGTATCTGGCGCTTCATTCTGGGGCTGCTGGGATTGGACAGCGGCGCTCCCACGCCCGGCGGAGAGGTCCCACTTGAGGGTGAGGGCGAGGTAATCACTGTGCCCATTACGCCCCCAAAAGCGCCATAGGAGGAGGGATGGGCGATGAAGTTTCTGGAGCTGGCGGCGCTGGTGCTTGAGAATCTAGGGCGGCGCAAGGGGCGCGTGGCGCTGACGGCCATCGGCGTGGTGATCGGCACGGCGGCGGTGGTGATCCTCGTCTCGCTGGCCATCGGTTTGCAGCGCAACGCCGTCCAACAACTGTGGGGCATCGGCGACATCACCCAGATTCAGGTTTGGCCTATCTACGCCGAGCCTGTGGCCATGGAGGTCGTTGTGCCCGGCGGAGGCGGGGGCGGCGCACCTCTCCCCACTCAGCCCCAGTTCACGCCCATCACCGATGAAGTGCTCGCCCAGTTTGCCGCCATCCCCGGCGTGGAGGCCGTCGTCCCCCGCGACTGGGCGCAGGTGGGCACGATCCTACAGGTGGGGCGTCTGGAAACCTGGCCGAGCCTTATAGGCGTAGGCACCGACGACCTGAGTATTCTAGGCTACCCGCTGCAAGAGGGCACGCTCCGACTGGAGCGCGGCACAGCGGTAGTCGGCTCGCAGGTGCTCAACAATTTTTACGACCCCAACTGGCGCCCCGGCCAAGAGCCGCCATCCCCGCCTGACCTGCTCAACACGCCGGTGAAGCTGGTGCTCATCAAATGGACGGAGGAAGGCGAGGTGCGCCGCACCGTCCCCCTGCGCGTGGTGGGCATCCTCGCCGAGACGCGCAGCGAGCCGGACTGGACGGTTTACGTGCCGCTGGCCGATATCGTGGCCTTCAACGAGTGGGGCACAGGGCAGCGCATCAACCGCAACCGCGAAGGCTACCAGACGGTCATCGTCAAGGCCGCCGACCCGCGCGACGTGCTCACCATCGCGGATACCATCAAAGCGATGGGCTTTGGCACCTACGCTGCGCAGGAGACGTTGGAAGGCATCAACAACTTTTTCCTTATCCTACAGGTGATCTTCGGCGGTGTGGGTGCCATCGCCTTGCTGGTGGCGGCGATCGGCATCGCCAACACGATGGCCATGGCCATTCTAGAGCGCACCCGTGAGATCGGCGTGCTGAAGGCCATCGGCGCTACCAACCGCGACGTGTTGAGCATCTTCCTCGGCGAGGCTGCCGGCATCGGTTTCGTCGGCGGGGTGGGCGGCGTGCTGGTCGGCTGGAGCGTCGGGCAGGTGATCAACGTCTTCGCGTTGGCGTACCTCGCCGGGCAGGCCGCGCAGAGCGGTATGCCGCCGCCCACAACGGCCGTCTATACGCCACTCTGGTTGCCGATCTTCGCACTCCTCTTCGCCACGTTGATCGGGCTGGTCTCCGGACTATATCCAGCGCTGCGGGCGGCGACGCTTGTGCCTGTCACAGCGCTGAAGTATGAGTGAGCAGAGACTTCATCCCCGTGCCCCTCTCTAGCCGCAGGCTCACGGGGGAAGGGTGAAAACCTCAAGGAGCGATGCGCCAGACAAACACGCGCGCATCTCCGCCGCCGGAGACCAGCGTGGAGCCGTCGGCGGAGATGGCTACGCCCCGCACCGCCTCCCCGTGCCCAGCGAGTGTCGCCAAACGGTGCGCGGTTGCCCCCGATCCGAACACGCCGATCAGTGCTTGGGCGTCCCACAGGCGCACCACCCCATCGCCGCCAGAGGTGATGAGCAGGCTGCCGTCCGGGGAATAGGCCAGGTCCAGCACGCCGCCCTGATGCGCTCCCCATGAGGCCACGATCTGCCCTGTGGCGAGGTCCCAGAGCGCCACCACCCCCCGCGCCGTGCCCACAGCGAGGATTGCCCCATCCGGCGAGAAGGCCAGCGCATTGGCATCGCCCTGCACGGCGCCTAACACGCGGGCGGCTTGGCCGGTTTCGGGATCGTTGAGGATGATGCCCCCTTCCGAGTTGCCGCTGGCGATCCAACGTCCATCGGGGGACCAAGCCACGCTGCGCAGGCGGGTGCGATGCCCCTCAAGGGTGAAGAGTGGCCCGCCATCGGCCAGCCACACCTCGCCGATGGCGCTGAAGAAGCCCACACCGGCAAAGCGTGTCCCATCCGGCGAGAAGGCCACTTGCGCCACCTCGCCTGTCGCCCGCTGGCCGTTGAGGCGTTCGCCGCTGGCCACATCCCAAATCTGCACGGTGCGGTCGCGCCCGCCGGAGACCAACCGCGTGCCATCTGGTGAGAAGGCCACGCAGTAGACGGTATCACGGTGATGCTCGAGGACGTGCAGCAGTGCACCGCTGCGTCCATCAAAGAGACGCACCAGATGGTCGGTGCTGGCCGAAGCAATGAGGCCGCCGTCGGCGGTCACATCCACGCCCCAGATTGCCCCGTAGTGCTCATCAAGGATGAGGGCAGCCTGCACCTGTGCCGCCGTCTGCGCCGTGATGGCCTGCGGCGCAAGCGTGGGCTTGGGCGTCGGGGTGGGGCTAGGGGTGAGGGTCGGTGTGGGGGTGGGCGCAGGGGAAGGCGTAGCGCTTGGCGGAGGTGGGGAAGGCGAGGGAGAGGGCACGGAGGTGGCCTGAGGGATGGGAGTGGTGCAGGCGACCGTTACGATCAGCCACACCAATGCTGTCAGCAGCGAGACGCATCGGCATAGAGTGCCGAGAAGACGCATCGGGCCTTTCATGCCCTTGGCACGCTTTGCACCACGTTGGTGCACGGGCTGCCGTCAACGGGCCAGCAGGAGAAAATACAGATACAACCCTGCCGCAATGAGCAGGATCGTCAGACATCCCATATTGAAGAGCCGCTCAGCGATCTTGAGCGCGATCTTCAGCGCATACCAGCCGATGATGAGCAGCATCCCCACCACGGCGATCGCCACCAGCTGCTCTATCGTCACGCCGAGCAGGTTTGCGATGGGCTGGAGCATCTCCATTTCACACCACCTGTCCCTTCTTGATCACCGTGCGCACCAAGTTGCCGCCAAAACGATAGCACAGATGGCGATAATCCGACACCTCCAAGATCAGCAGGTCGGCTTGCTTGCCTGCCTCAAGGCTGCCGACTACCTCGCCGCGCCCGACGGCAAAAGCGGCATTGATCGTCGCAGCAGCCAGCGCCTGCGCAGGTGTAAGGCGCATGGCGCGGCTGGCCAGCGCCATGATGAACTGCATAGACTCGCACCAGCAGGTACCCGGGTTGCAGTCGGTGGCCAGCGCCAGCGCCCCACCTGCCTGCAGGATGGCCTGCGCAGGTGTATATTCCGCGTACCCCAACCCGAAAGGCGTCCCGGGCAAGGCCACCGCCACCGTGTTTCCGCGCCCCAACGCAGCGATGTCCTCCGGCGGCGTGGTCACCAGATGGTCGGCGGAGACGGCCCCCAGATCGACGGCCAGCCGTGTGCCGCCCAACCCCACAAACTCATCGGCGTGCACTTTGAGCGGCATCCCGTGCGCCCGGCCGGCTTCCAGAATACGCCGCGTCTGCGCCACGTCGAAGACGCCTTCCTCGCAAAACACATCCACGAAAGGCAGCGGCTGGCCACGCTGACGGGCAAAGGCGGCCACCGCGGGGATCATCTCTTCCACCACCAACGTCACATAATCATCGGTGCGCCCCTTGAACTCCGGCGGCACAGCGTGCGCACCGAGGAAGGTGGCCACGATGTCCAACGGATGCTCGGCAGCAAGGCGGTAGATGGCATCCAGCATCTTGATCTCAGCCTCGGTGTTGAGGCCGTAGCCAGTCTTGATCTCAACGGTTGTGGTGCCGTGCCGCAGGGCGCGATCCAAGCGCGGGCGTGTCTCCTCCATCAACTGCTCAACGGAGGCTTCCCGCACGCGGCTGACGGTGCTGTTGATCCCGCCTCCTGCCGCCATAATCTCCATATAGGTTGCACCGGCGATGCGCATCTCAAACTCGTGGGCGCGGTCGCCAGCCCACAGCAGGTGGGTATGGGGGTCCACAAAGCCGGGCACGACGGCGCAACCCTGCGCATCCAGCTCCTCGGCGGCGGTGTAACGGGCACGCAGATGCTCCTCCGGGCCGACTTCCACGATGAGGCCCTCTCGAACGGCCACCGCGCCGCACTCGATGATGGCCAGCGTGCCCAGCGCTGCGCCGCGCTGAGGGCCTCCGTCCGGTGCAAGCGCAGTACACACTTGACTGGTGTTGTGGATAAGCAGGTCAATGGTCTCGCTCATAGTGTCTCAGTGTAACATGGCCGAGAGGGTGCAGACAACGATCTCCTCATGCGCAGGCCTGTCCCCTCGTGGCGAGGAAGGAGGGAAAGGGGTTAGGAACTTCACCCCACCACCTCCACGATCTCCACCACCTCACCGCCGCGCACGTAAAGGCGGGGAATGCGGGCAGCGAGACTGGTCACCACCTCGTAGTTGATCGTCTCGGCCAGCGCGGCGACTTCCTCCGCGGAGATGGCCTCCCCCCCCTGCTCACCGAGCAGCACCACTTCATCATCCTGCTGCACCTCCGGGATGTGCGTTGCGTCCACCATAAGCTGATCCATGCAGATACGCCCGATGATGGGCGAACGCTGGCCGCGAATCAACACGCTGGCGCGGTTGGAAAGCAGGCGGTGGTAGCCATCCCCATAGCCCAGCGGCACGAGCACCACCCGCGTGGGCCGCGCAGCGATAAAGGTGCGCCCGTAGCTCACGCTGCTGCCGGCAGGCAAGAGGCGCACCCGCGCCACATGGCTGCGGATGGACATCACAGGATGCAGGGGCACTTCCCGCGAGACTTCCGACGAGGGGTACAAACCGTAGAGCGCAATGCCCGGGCGCACGGCGTCCAGATGCATCTCCGGCAGATCGAGCGTAGCGGCGCTGTTGGCAGCGTGGCGCAGACGAAAGCGATAGCCAGCCTCCTGCGCAGCGTGCAGCACATCGCTGAAGATGGCAAATTGCCGCCGGGTGTAAGTTTTGTCACGGCTGTCGGCAACGGCGAAGTGGGTGAAGATACCCTCAATATCCAGGTGGGGCAAGCGGCTGACCTGCTCCAAAAAGGGCAGCACTTCCTGCGGCAACAGACCGTAGCGCCCCATGCCCGTGTCCACCTTGATGTGGATGGTCGCCTGCCGCCCCAGCGCCACAGCCCGCTGGGAGAGCGCCTGCGCCCCCTCCAGGGAGGAAACGGTAGCCGTTAGCCCCGCCGAGATGATGGCCTCTGCTTCGGCGGGCACGGTGTAACACATGTTCAAGATCGGGGCGGTGATGCCCGCCCGCCGCAATTGCACCCCTTCGCCTGTGCGGGCGACGGCCAGCCGCCGAGCGCCGTGCTCCAGCGCCACATGCGCTACCTGCGGAGCGCCGTGTCCGTAGGCGTTGGCCTTGACGACGGCGAACATCTCCACGCGCGGGCCGATGTGCTGCAGGAGCGCCCGCACGTTGTGGGCCAGCGCATCCAGGTCGATCAGGGCATAGGAAGTAAAGCGGCTAGCGATCTCTTCAACCGTTCCGAGGGATGGCATGAGTGACAGTGTACCCGCGTTGCGCCACTTTGTCCACCGGAATGGCCCCATCCCCTTATTCCCTGCTTACGGGAGAGGGACAAGGGGGGTGAGGCCGAGTTGGCCAAACAAAAGAGCCGACCCTGGTGGAACGGGCCGGCTCGCGAGGTTCTCTGTGGTGCGGGGATCAGCCGCCCAACGCCAGCACAGCATAGCGTGCTAGCTGAAACAGCGGCGTAGGCATAATGCCGAGGATGAAAGTGCCCAGCGCCGTCACCCACAGCGCCGTAGCGAGTGCGGGGGGCAGGACAGCCTCGCCCGCACCGTCGCGCATGTACATCACCAAGATCACGCGGATGTAGTAGAACGCGCTGATGACGCTGGTCACCACGCCGACAATGGCCGCTGCCAGCATCCAGCTGCTGTTCGTCGCAGCTAGCACGGCGGCCTGAAAGACAAAGAACTTCCCCACCAATCCGGCGCTGATGGGCAGGCCGGTGAGCGAGAGCATGAAGAGTGTCATCGCCAACGCCAGCCCGGGATGTGTTTTGCCCAGCCCGGCGAAGTCATCGATCTGGTTACCGCTGCCGTCTGCCCGCTCCACGGCGATCACCACCGCGAAGGCCCCCAGGTTGGTGAAGGCATAGGTCAGCAGGTAGAAGATGGCCGCACTGACGGCCAGCGGGGCGTTTTGCGGCTGCTGGGCCGCCGCAATGGCCACCAGCACATAGCCCGCGTGGGCAATGCTGGAGTAGGCCAGCATGCGCTTGATGTTGCTCTGGGCGATGGCCACCACGTTGCCCACGATCATGGTCAGGATGGCGATGATGGCGATGAGGACACCCCACTGCCCGGCCAGCGCGGGCATGGCCGCTACCACCAGTCGGATCAGGGGGGCGAAGCCACCCGCCTTGGCGCCCACTGACATAAAGGCCGTCGTCGGCGTCGGCGCACCTTGATAGACATCCGGCGTCCACATGTGGAAGGGCACCGCGGCCACCTTGAAGCCCAGCCCGGCCAGAATCAGCGCCATGCCGGCCACAGCCAACGGCACGCTGGCCGCCTCACCGGAGAGCACCGCACGCATAGCAGCGAGCGAGGTAGCGCCGGTGCCGCCGTAGGCCAGCGCCACACCGAAGGTGAGAAAGCTGCTGGCAAAGGCCCCTAGCAGAAAGTACTTCATGGCCGCCTCTTCCGAATCGAGGCGTGGGCGGGCGAAGCCAGAGAGGATGTAGAGGGGGATGGTGAGCAGTTCAAGGGCGATGAGGATCACCACCAAATCGGCGGCCAACGCCATGAGCATCATCCCGCCGGTGGAAAAGAGCACCAGCGTGTAGTACTCCCCGCGCTCAATGCCGTGCCGGGGTAAGTAGTCCAGCGCCAGCAGGATGCTGATCGCGGCGGAAAGGACGAAGACGATCTGCAGGAAGACGGCGAACCCATCCACAATCAACATACCGCCGAAGGACGCAGCGGGGAGGGACGGGCCAAAGCGTCCCACCGCCTGCAAGATCAGCGCCCCCAGCACCACCAGCAGGCCCGCAATGGAGAGCCAAGCCGTCCAGTACTTACGCCCGCTAGGGATGGCCAGATCGATCAGCAAGACGATCAGCGCCCAGCCCATCACCGCCAGAACCGGCGCGCTGACCTCCAGGTTGAGCGAAGCAAGGGTCGGAAGCTCCATAGTGGTTCCCTTCGCGCCTTGGGGATCAGAAAGGCAGCGCGCTGGCCACCGCCGGAATGGCATCCAGCAGGGCCTGCACCGAAGGCGCCATCAGGCTAAAGAACGGCTGTGCGTACAATCCAATCCAGAAGATGAAGAGGAGCAGCGGCAGGGCGCACAGCACCTCGCGCAGGTTCACATCCTTCAGCTTCTTGTTCTCCTCTTTATCCAGCGGGCCGAGGAACACGCGCTGGAACATCCACAATAGGTAGATGGCCGCCAGAATCACGCCGGAGGCGGCGAAGGCGGTGAAGATCCAGGGGCGTGCCCCCAACGCCGCCGAGTTGAACGACCCCATCAAGATGGTGAACTCGCCTACAAAGCCGTTGAGGCCCGGCAGGCCCATCGAGGAGAGGGTGACGATGAGCATGATAGCGCTGTAGACCGGCATCACGCGCCAGATGCCGCCAAAGGCGCTGAATTGGCGCGTGTGGCGGCGCTCGTAAAGCATCCCGACGAGGAGGAACAAAGCGCCCGTGCTCAGCCCGTGATTGATCATCTGCAAGATGGCGCCCTGCAAGCCGATGGCGTTGAGCGAGAAGATGCCCAGCATCACAAAACCGAGGTGGCTGACCGAGGAAAAAGCAACCAGCCGCTTCACGTCCGTTTGGGCGTAGCTCACCCACGCGCCGTAGATGATGCCGATCACCGCCAGCGTAGCGATGTAGGGCGCAAAGAAGGCCGAGGCTTCGGGGAAAAGCGGCAGGTTGAAGCGCACGAAGCCGTAAGTGCCCATCTTCAGCAGGATGGCCGCCAGAATGATGGAGCCGGCAGTGGGCGCCTCGGTGTGGGCATCAGGCAACCAGGAGTGCAGGGGCCACACTGGCACCTTGATGGCAAAAGCGATGGCAAAGGCAAGGAACAGCCAACGTGCTGTCTGCGTGGGGATGTCCAGCCCGATCAGATCGGGCAGGTAGAACGTCCCGCCGGTGATGCCCAGATAGAGGATCGCCAGCAGCATAAGGAGCGACCCGGCCATAGTGTAGAGGAAGAACTTGACCGCCGCATAGGTACGGTGCTCGCCGCCCCAGATGCCGATGAGGAAGTACATGGGCACAAGGGTGAACTCCCAGAAGATGTAGAAGAGGAAGAGGTCCAGGGCGACAAACACGCCAATCATGCCTGTCTCAAGGATGAGCATGAAGGCGTAGTACTCTTTGACGCGGTCCGTGATCGCCGTCCACGAGGAGAGGATGGCCACCGGCGTGATGAGCGTGGTGAGCAACACCAGCAGGATGCTGATGCCATCCACGCCGAGGGCGTAACTAATCCCCGCACTGGGGATCCAATCCACACGCCCCGCCCACTGCATCCCGCTGTTGTGCGTGAAGTCCGCCGAGAGCAAGAACAGCGAAACGACAAAGGTGAGTGTGGAAAAGATCAGCGAGACCCAGCGGATGAAGTCCTCATTCTTGCGTGGCGTCAGCAGGACGATCAGGAAGCCCACCACCGGCAGGGCCAAGATCAACGTCAGGAAGGTTGGAAACTCCGACATAGGTGCTCCTTACGGGTGCCTCGGGTTGTCTCCCCTTTGTTGAGGGGGATGCGGCCTCACCCCCATCCCCGTCCCTTCCTCCTCCCCGCCGTTTTGCTTACGGAGAGGGGAAGGGGTGAGATCAGGTCAAAAAGCGCCATGCAATGTATCCCAACAGCAGGACGACGCCCAGCGCCACCGCCAGCGCATAGTTGCGCACGTAGCCGGTCTGGGTACGGCGCAGCTGATAAGACGAGCCATACACCAGTCTGCCGATGCCGTTGACAGCGCCATCCACAATGCCTGTGTCAACAGGCCTGTTGAGGATGTCCGAAAAGACGTTGAAGCCTCGGGTGAGGATGCTGTCGTGCACAAAGTTGTGCCAAAAGCGCCAGTCCACGATCTCGGAGAGGAACTCGCCGATCTGATTGTAGGGCGTGACGAAGATCAGGCCGTATAGCTCATCCCAGTACCATTTGCGGTTGAGGAAGGTGAAGACCGGCCCGGTTGTGCGCAAGGGGTCTTCCTCGCCCTCTGCGAGCGGTTTGCGCCCGTAGAGCAGGTAGCTCGCGGCGATGGCGATCAGCGCCAACACGGTGGAGATAGCCGCCACAGTCGGGTTGAAGCCGCCGATGTGGGCGTTGGCAACGCTCTGCTCCAGCCAGCGTCCCAAGTGATGGAAGCCCTCAAAAGGCAGGTTCATCGCCCCGCCGATCACCACCAGCGCGGCGAGGATCATCAGCGGAATAGTCATCACCGGGCCACTCTCTACGGCATGGCGGGCGGCCTCGGTGCGCCCCTGACCGAAGAAGACCATAAATACCTGCCGCGCCGAGTAGAAGGCGGTGAAAAAGGCGGCTGCGGTCAGCAGCACATAGACCAAGGTGCTGTTTAGGCTGGCGTCCAGCAGAATCTCGTCCTTGCTCCAAAAGCCCGCCAGCGGCGGGATGCCCGCCAACCCGAGCGCCCCGATGATGTAGACCCACGTGGTGAGGGGCATCCGTTCGCGCAGGCCGCCCATGTTGCGCATGTCCTGCGGATCGAACGCCTCTTCGTGCCCATGTGCAGCATGGCCGCCGTGATGTTCCTCGGCGTGGTGGTGGCCATGCTCCATGCCGTGAATAACCGAACCGGCGCTCAAGAACAGCAGCGCCTTGAAGAAGGCATGGGTGGCCAAGTGGAAGATGCCAGCGATGTAGCCACCCAGCCCCACCGCCGCTACCATAAAACCGAGTTGGCTGATGGTGGAGTAGGCCAGCACACGCTTGATGTCAAACTGGGCGACAGCAATGGTGGCCGCTACAAAGGCCGTTGCCGCACCGATGACGGCGACGACCGTCCCGCTCACGGGCGCCATCGCAAACAGCACGTTGCTGCGCGTGATCATGTAAATGCCCGCCGTGACCATGGTAGCGGCGTGGATAAGGGCACTGACGGGCGTCGGTCCGGCCATAGCGTCGGGCAGCCACACAAAGAGCGGAATCTGGGCGCTCTTGCCCGTCGCGCCCAACAGCAGCAGCAGCGTGATGACGGTCACCACAGTGCCCAACGGCACGGCGAGCGCCCCTAGCTCAATCGGCGTAGTGAGAGGGCCGGCCGCGCCATGAGCAACCTCCTCCCCATGCTCGCCCTCGGCGGCTGCCGCCTCGCCCATCTCCGCCGCCGGGAGGATATGCAGGCATTCGGCCTGCGGCGCAGTCTGCATACACTCGGCGCGGGCGAAAACCTCGTCAAATTGCAGCGTGCCGAAGGTCCAGAAGATGAGCATGAGGGCGACGATCATGCCGAAGTCGCCCACACGGTTGACGATAAAAGCCTTCTTGCCTGCGCCGGAGTTGTACAGGCCCGCCGCCGGATCGTCAAACCAGAAGCCGATGAGCAGGTACGAGCACAAGCCCACCAACTCCCAGCCGACGAACATCATGAGGTAGTTGTTGGCGGTGACAAGCACCAACATAGAGCCGAGGAAAAGGTTGAAGTAGGTGAAGAAGCGCGAATAGCGGCGGCGCTTGAAGTCCAGCGCTTCCTCGCCCCACAGCACGCGCTTGCGGATTTGCTCCTCCACGTCGCCCTGCATATAGCCGATAGCGTAGACGTGGATCAGCGTGCCCACGCCGGTCACGATCAGCATCATCACCGTTGAGAGCGTATCCACCTTGAACGTCCAGGGGACGTACAAGGTGCGCTCGCCGATGGTGATGCTGAACCAGGTGAAGAAGGGTACCTCGGCGCCCTGCGGATGCGCGAGCAGGGCGATGGCCATCAGCACGGCGATGACAAATGATGCCCCGGCCAGCAGGGAGGCGATCACCCCCGGGGCGACGCTCTCCCGCGAGGGCATAAGCCGCCGCCCGAAGAAGGCGTTGATCACCACACCCGCAAAGGGGAAGAGCACAATGAGCGGAATCAGCGAGAATAAGCCATCCATACAGGTTCTTCCTGTGTGAGGGTGAGAAGTCGGTCACAAAGCCGCTCTCTGCGGCGGGCGCTATCCCTCCATCTCGTGCAGTTCATCAATGTCGATGCTCTGCTTGGAGCGGAAGATGGCCACGATCAGCGCCAAGCCTACCGCCACCTCCGCTGCTGCCACCGTCATGACGAAGAAGACGACGACCTGCCCGCCTTGGTCCAGAAAGGCGCGGGAGAAAGCCACAAAGGCCAGGTTGGCCGCGTTGAGCATCAACTCCACCGACATGAAGATGAGGATGGCGTTACGCCGCACCAACACCCCCGCCATGCCAATGGCGAACAGCACGGCGCTCAGTACGACATAGTAACTTGTCGGCACCAGAAAAGCGGTTTCTTCAAACATAGGCCGACCTTCCTTTACTCCCTTGGACGCCTGCGGAACGGCTCATCGGCCAGCGTGATGCCGGCGGCCTTGCCCGGCTTTTCGCCTTTGGCCAGTACCACCGCACCGATCATGGCCACCAGCAGCAGGATGCCCACCATCTGGAAGGGCAGCATGTAGGTAGTGAGCAGCAGCTCCCCAACCTTATGCGGGCTGCCGAAGCCTTCGCGCCCCACCCCTAGCTCGCCGAGCGGCTGGGGATTGAGCAACGTCACGCCGACACGCGGGCTGAGCAGGATGAAGGCCGTCACCGCAAGCAGCGCCACCACCAGCACCGCCGCCAGAGGTGCCTGCCAGCGCAGGCGCGAGGAGAGCGGCACGCGCTCGGCCCCCAGCAGCATGATCACAAACAGGAAGAGCACCATGATCGCGCCGGCGTAGACAGTGACCTGCACCATCGCCAAGAAGGGGGCGTTCAGGCCGAGGAAGAAGAGCGCAATGCACAGCATGGTGATCACCAGAAAGAGCGCGGCATAGACAGCGTTGGTGCTGGTCAACATGCCGATGGCCGAGGCCAGGGCAATCGCGGCGACAATGGCGAAAAGGATCGTTCCGATCATAAGCAACCGCCTCTGCTGTCAGCATCGGCCCCTCTGGGTGGAGGGGTCATCGTGGGTCCTCCATATCGGGAATGGCGCGGTTGAAGGTCCCCGGCGCCACCTTCTGCGGCGTGCCGGGCACACCCGGCGGTGGCGGGACAAGCAGCATCTCCTTGGTGTAGATGGCACTGCGCCGGTCATAGAAGGATAACTGATAATGCTGCTCCAACACAATGGCCTCGGTGGGGCAGGCATCTTCGCAGTAGCCGCAGAAGATGCAGCGTAACATGTTGATCTCATAGGTCTTGGCGTAGCGCTCACCCGGCGAGTAGCGTTCCTCGTCGGTGTTCTCCGCCGCCTCCACCCAGATAGCATCGGCGGGGCAAGCCGCTGCACACAGCGCACAGCCGATGCACTTCTCCAGCCCGTTGTCGTAACGCTTCAGTTCGTGGCGACCCTTGAAGCGCTCGGCAAAGGGCTTGATCTCCTCCGGATACTGGATGGTGACCGGCTTCTCCAGCGTGTGCTTGAAAACCGTCGCCAGCCCTTCCAGCAGTGCGATCCCGTTGCGAATGGCGTTACCAATCATGCTTCAGTCCCTCATTCCTCACAAAACGTGCGTGTGTACTCCCATTCAGGCCAACAGCGGGAAGATGCCCAGCACCACCAGCACTGCCGTCAGTGCCGCGTTGGCCAACGA
>DAOTYL010000393.1:0-4682 GCA_034434955.1 Anaerolineae bacterium
CGCACCGCCGAAATCATCCCGCTATGCCATCCCTTGCAGCTCACCCATATCGACGTAGAACTTACACTAGATGAGAATCCCCCTCGTGTGCTGATTGAGGCGCGTGTGCGCACGGTGGGCAAGACCGGCGTAGAGATGGAGGCCCTCACCGCTGTGACCGCCGCTGCGCTCACCGTCTACGACATGGCAAAAGCCGTCGATCGGGGTATGCGCATCGAAGCCGTGCGGCTGGTTGAGAAACGCGGCGGGCAGTCGGGGGACATCGTCCTGGAATAGCCTATGCGTGTGACCGTCCGTTTTTTTGCGACCCTGCGCGATCGGGCAGGCGTAGAGCAAGCCGAGATAGAACTGGCTGACGGAGCCACAGTTGCGGCTCTCCTCAAGCACCTGAGCGAGACCTACCCCAGGCTCACCCCTGCGCTCCGCACGTCCATCGTGGCCATCAATCACGATTACGCCTTTGCTGAAGACCCCCTCTCAGACGGAGACGAAGTAGGTCTGTTCCCGCCGGTAAGCGGCGGCTCTGGCGACGATGAGCACTGGCCAGAGGTTTTTGCCATCACGGAGGAGCCGCTAGACATAGATGCCACTGTCGCTGCCATCTCCCGCCCGCAGACGGGGGCCGTGTGTGTCTTCACCGGCGTAGTGCGCGGCATCACTCAAACCGACCAAGGTCACCTGAACACAGATTACCTACACTACGAAGCCTACCAGCCGATGGCCGAAAAGAAGCTCCGACAGGTGGCGCGTGAAATCCGCGAACGTTATCCCCTCGTTCAGGGGATCGCTATTGTGCAGCGCGTAGGCAGGTTAGAGATAGGCGAGGTCACCGTGTTAGTGGCCTGTGCAGCAGGCCACCGCCATGACGGCGTCTTTGAGGCCGCCCGCTATGGCATAGACCGCCTCAAGGAAATCGTGCCGGTGTGGAAGCAAGAGGTCGGACCAGATGGCCGAACATGGGTAGAGGGCCACTACTCCCCTACTCCGCAGGATACAGAACGCGCTAGCGGGCCTGACAGCGTTGCTTCTGAATAGCGCCATGCAGGCACACTTCGATGACGACTCCGCACGATATCATCTCACCGGAAAGGACAGCACACACTTATGCGTCGCGTTGTCGTGACCGGCTACGGAGCCGTGACACCATTGGGTCTCTCCGCAGAAGAGACTTGGCAGGCAGCGATTGAGGGTCAATCGGGGGTTGGCCCCATCACCCGCTTTGACACCACCGATTTTCCGGTGAAGGTCGCAGCGGAAGTCAAGGGCTTTGACCCCGAAAAAGTGCTCGACCGCCGTGAAGTGCGCCGTCAGGATCGCTTTGAACACTACGCTCATGCGGCAGCCATCGAGGCACTGCGCCACAGCGGATTGGAGATCACCGAGGCGAACAGCCTGCGCATCGGCGTGGTGATAGGGAGCGGCGTAGGCGGTCTGGAGACAATGATCGAGCAGATCCTCGCCACACATGAGGAAGGCCCACGCCGCCTCAGTCCCTTTACCATTCCCCGCATCATGAGCAACGGTGCACCGGGGACCATCAGCATCGCATACGGCATTCATGGCCCCTCGTTCTGTGTGACTTCAGCTTGTGCTTCCTCATCCGATGCCATCGGCGTGGCAATGCTCCTTATCCGCGCGGGCGTGATCGATGCTGCACTCGTGGGCGGCACCGAAGCGGGGATTACCTCCTTCGGCATCGCTGCTTTTGAGCGCATCGGCGCTTACAGTCCCCGCACTGAGCACACACCATCCCCGTTTAGTGCCGATCGCGACGGCCTAATCATGGGGGAAGGGGCCGCTGTGCTGGTGATTGAGGCATTGGAACACGCCAAAGCGCGCCGCGCCACTATTCTGGCAGAACTGCTGGGCTATGGAGCATCCGCCGACGCTTACCACATCACCGCGCCGACCGAAGACGGCTCCGGCAGCGCCCTTGCCATCCGTGCCGCCTTAGACGATGCCCACCTCAACGCTGAGGAGGTGGACTACATCAACGCGCACGGCACTGGCACGCCCCTCAACGATGTCTCCGAGACGCGCGCTGTCAAACTGGCGCTGGGCGAACATGCCCGCCGTGTGGCTATCAGCTCCACCAAGAGCATGACCGGCCACATGATGGGTGCTACAGGAGCGCTGGAAGCCGTCTTTTGTGTGCAGGCCATCCGCGATCAGGTCGCACCGCCTACCATCAATTACACCGCGCCAGATGCAGAGTGTGACCTGGACTACGTACCCAACGAAGCGCGAGAGATGCCTATCCGTGTGGCCATGAGCAATGCTTTTGGATTCGGTGGGCACAACTCGGTGCTGATCTTTGGTCAGTTCAAGGGCTGAACGATAGCAAGACCTGCGAGGAACGATGGTACAAATCTCTCCTGCTCGCTTTCAGGAGCTGACAAAGCTGACCTTTGACGATCAATCTCTACTGCTACGTGCCCTCACCCATCCATCCTATCTTAATGAACACCCAGAGGCAGGCATTGAAGACAACCAGCGATTGGAGTTCCTTGGCGATGCCGTGCTGGACTTCCTGACCGGTGAATTGGTCTACCACCGTTTTCCAGAAGCCCCCGAGGGTCGGCTGACGCGTCTGCGTGCAGCGTTGGTGCGCACGGAAACGTTGGCGGATTTCGCCCGCACCTGCCACCTGAACGCAGCGCTCATGCTGGGGCGGGGGGAAGAGGAGAGCGGCGGCAGGGAGCGCATGAACAACCTGTGCGCAGCATTTGAAGCTCTGGTGGGAGCCCTTTACCTTGATCAAGGCATTGAAGCGGTACGCCGCTTTGTCACTCCTTTGCTTGAGCACGCCCTTGACGAAATCTTGCGGCTTGAGCTGGACAAAGATGCCAAGAGCCGCCTGCAGGAATGGTGTCAGGCTCATCTCAACCTGACGCCGGTCTATAAGATGATTGATAGCCGGGGGCCAGACCACGCCAAAGAGTTTACAATCGCCGTCTTCATCGGCGGTCAGCTATACGGTGAAGGATCGGGGCCTAGCAAGCAGATCGCCGAACAGGAAGCTGCACAGCAAGCGCTCCAAGCCTTGCGGAGCCGTCCAACAGAATGAAGCGGCTGTTGATCACCGGCGCTAGCGGCGACCTTGGGCGTCCACTTTCTGCGTTGGCCGCCAAGCACTGGCAGACGACGGGCACTTACTTCCGTCGGGCGCAGATCGGCGGTGGCGAAGCCGTCCAGCTCGATCTGCGCGATCGAGCCGCCGTGCTAGCGTTGGTACACGATCTGCGCCCCGACGTGATCATCCACGCTGCTGCCTCCAACCGCAGCACCGAGGTAGTTGAGACCAACCTTGCCTCTGCGCGGCATATCGCCCAAGCTGCACAGGCTGTCCGCTGTCGACTGATCGCCCTCTCCACCGACATGGTATTTGACGGGCGCAATCCCCCCTATGCCGAAGAAGACCCCCCTACCCCGCTCAGCCCCTACGGTAAGGCGAAAGCCGCCAACGAGCAGTTGTTCCGTGCAATGGGAGGCAACTGCCTGGTCGTGCGCACAAGCCTGATCTACGACCTCGATCGGAACAACCGTCAGGTAAAGTGGATGCAAGAGAGCATCGCCGCTGGCCAGCGCGTGACGCTGTACGTCGACGAAATCCGCCAGCCCATTTGGGCCTGGAATCTGGCCAAGGTGCTGTTGGAATTAGCCGAAAGCGACGAGGTGGGTCTGCTGAACGTCGCCGGGCCACAGGCCATGAGCCGCTGGGAGTACGGCTGCGCGCTGCTCCGTGCGCTGGGATATTCTCCCCATGAGGTCGCTGTCGCTGTACGCGCTGCCGAGGTTGCGCCGGAGCGCCCGCGCAATCTAACCCTACGACTGGACAAAGCACAGGCTATCCTAAAGACGCCGCTGCTGCCCCTCGAGGAGGCATTGCGGCGAGCCCAACAACGCTACTCTTCCGGCCAGCGCACCTCAACCACAACGAGGCGATGATCGGAGGCCGTGCTATCCACCTGACGGGAGTCCAGCGCCTCAAGTCCCCGCACCAACACGTAGTCATGCCGCGCTGTAGGATAAACGGCCGGTGTGGTATAGGCCTGCTCTATGCCTAGCAATTCGTCGGGGTCCGCAAAGCCGCTGCCGATCAGCCGTTGGTAAACGATGTCCTGTGGCGGCGCCCCAAGGTCGGCAGCAAGTGCAACAGGGGTAGCATCCCCTATCAGCCCCAACAACAACGCTAGTTGATCGAGACGCTCCTCATCGCTGCCGGGGGCGATCTGCGCGCCGGCTACAGCAATCATCCGACCGTCACCAGCTACCTCGATGCGCACCAGCAACGCTCCTGCCGGCATCGCGTTGGGGAAGAGCACGCTTGATCCATCTGTAAGTGGCCAGCGTGAGAGGATAGCAAGGCCATATAGGCGCTGATCGAGCGGCACAAAGAGATGATACATGCCCAAATGACGCGCCAGATACTGCGCCTGATCCACGCCGTAGCCGACCGGACGCCCTGCGTCAACCTCTTGTAGAACGACAATATCCGCTCGGCTGGCTTCAATGGTGCGGGCGGCCAGGTCCAGACGGAAAGTGTGTGCGGCATCATAACCGCCATTGAGGTTATACGTCGCAACGCGCAGTGTACTGCTCGGCGCAACCACAGGCGTCATATTCCACCCGCTCAAGATCAGCCCGAAGACGGCCAACGGGGCCACGAACACCATCGCCAC
>DAOTYL010000394.1:0-6374 GCA_034434955.1 Anaerolineae bacterium
ACGGTCACGCGGTGTTGAGCCGCCCGCGCCGGTGTGGCTGTGTGTGCCGATAGAGGCTGCCCATTCCGAGTGCGCTTGTGCGGCGGCCATCAGCGCCGGATCGGGGTTGTAGGGGGGCAGGCCGTATCCGGCGCGAAACTGGTTGACCAGATCGAGCAGATACAACGCCGTGCTGGATTGGGCCTCAACGGGCGGCGTGGAAGCTGCCGCGAACAGCGCCGTCACCAGCAGGGCGGCGAGGATCAGCTTGCGCATCGGACTTCCCTCATATCTTGACACACGCGCATGAATATAACCGCTGGCCGTATTTCGTCAAGAAGGGCTTGAGGAATAGCCCCTCGCGGTTTGTTGACCGCTCTCTCCTGCGCTATAATCCCGCCCTAGAATCCTGCCAGATTAGGGGACGGTATCGTGCAGACTTACATCTATATCGCGCTGGTGATCCTCTCGGTGGCACTGATCGCCGCCATCCTGCTGCAGAGTCGGGGCGGGGGCCTAGGGACTATATTCGGCGGCGAGGGCATCGCCGGCGGCCAGTATAAAACCCGCCGCGGGCTGGAGAAGACCCTCTTTCAGGTCACCATTGGCTTGGCAGTGGCCTTTTTCGCTCTGGTTGTGGTGGCCGTTTTTCTGGCAAGCTGAGCCAGTGCGCTCACCCGTGTACTGCTGGTCAGGGCGAGCGTCTGGCCTGTAGGCCTCTGTAGACAGGGCGCCTGACGGCGGCCAACCAGCCGAAAATCACCATGGGCGTCACTCCCCCACCTGAACGCAAAACAATACTCCCGACCGTCGGCGGCAAGCGGCTTCTGCGTTGGCAGCTTGTGGTATTGGGGCTAGGCCTGCTGATGATTGCTGGCGCGGGGCTGTTTATGCTACTGAGCACCCCCGCCGGGGAGAGAGCGCCAACCGTCCAGCCCATCGGCTTGGTCGAGACGCAGGTCTTCAGCGAGGCCATCGTCGGTGAACCAAGGTTGGTCAACCCCCTGCTGGCAACCTCACAGGCAGATCGCGATCTGGTCGCGCTGATCTTCTCCGGCCTTACACGGGTGGATGACTACGGCCAGCCTATCCCCGATCTGGCACGTAGTTGGGAAGTGAGTGCCGACGGTTTGACCTACACCTTCCACCTGCGCGACGACGTGACTTGGCACGACGGCCAACCTTTCACCGCTGAGGATGTGGCCTTCACCATGAGCCTGCTACGCCATCCAGACTTCCCGGGGCCGGCGGACTTGGCTGCCTTCTGGCGTACCGTGGAGACCTATGCTGTGGATAAGACGACTGTGCGCTTTGTGCTTACCCAGCCGCTGGCGGCGTTTCCGGAGTATGCAGGCATTGGCGTGCTGCCTGTGCACCTGCTAGCGGAGGTCCCACCGGCCGATTTAGCAGAGGACTCCTTCAATCTCTCGCCGGTGGGCACAGGACGGATGCGGTGGGTCTCCTCGGAAACGCAGGGCGACGTGATGACCGTTCATCTAGAGCCGTATGCGGATTTCTACGACCCCCAACGGGCTGTGCAACTGGATGGGGTAGACTTGCGCTTTTATGCGCGGGCCGATGCGGCATTCCATGCGCTGGCCCGTCAGGACCCACCGACGCTGGCCTACGGTGGCCTGACCTCTGCCCAACTCGCGGCGGCGCTGGCCAGCCCCGACCTGAATATTTACAGCGCGCGCTTGCCAGCCTATGCAGCCATCTTGTTCAATCAGCAGGCAGCGGAGCGGTTGCCCTTTTTCCAGCAGGAGGAGGTACGGCAGGCACTCACTGCTGCCCTTGACCGCCAGCGCCTCATCACCGAAATCCTGCCCCGTCAGGCGCTGCCAGCCATCACGCCGTTGTTCCCCGGCACGTGGGCCTATAACGATGCTGTGCAACCCATCCCCTATGACCCGGGGCTGGCAGCCCAGCTGCTTGATGAAGCGGGCTGGCTGTTGGAGGGCAGCACGCGCCAGCGTGAAGGCACACCACTGGCCTTCACCCTGCTGGTGAGCAACGATCCCACCGACCGCGCCATCGGCGAGGCGGTGGTAGCGCAGTGGCGGGCGCTGGGTGTGGAGGCGACGCTGCGCGCACTGGCTCCTGAAGTGCTTATCGAACGCCTGCAAACTTCCACCGATCAGGGCCGCGACTTCGACGCTGCCCTGGTGATGCTTGGACAAGGACGGCTGGCCGATCCCGATCCCTATCCTTTCTGGCATGAGACGCAGATCGCCGAGGGCCAGAACTACAGCGGCTTGGCCGACCGTGACATCAGCGAGGCGCTGGAGATTGCCCGCAAAGACCCCAATGGCGTGCGGCGGGCGGAGCTTTACCGCGACTTTCAGCGTTGGTTTGTGGAGCGGGCGGCGGCGATCTTGCTCTACAACCCCGTCTATCACTACGCCGTGAGCTGCCAGGTGCAGGGTGTTGGCTTGATGATCTTCGTGGACCCCAGCGACCGCTTCCGCGATCTACATGAGTGGCGTATCCTCGCACCGAGTGAAACCGGCGCAGGATGCCTTAATTCCTAGCAATGGGCTGACTATGAATAGCAGCAATCTGGTGCTGCTGGCGCTGCTGTTTACGTTGGTGCTGCTGGCCTTCCAACGCACAGAGCGCCGCCGCCGCTGGCTGACGGCAGCAGTGCTGATCCTACCTGCCGGCTACGTCATCTACCGCTGGGCGGTGTATCGCGGGCAGGTGCGAGAGACGCTCACGGCGTTGGGCGTTGCCGTTGGCCTCAACCTGCTGTTCTGGCTGATCTACGGACGCCGCCATCCTCCTGCCTCAAGCGATGGCATCCATGTGGTGGGGATGGATGAGTAGCACCCCTATCGGTTAAAACGCTGCTGCCTACACTGCCTCGGCCTCCCGCACCGCTGTAATGATCCCTGCGATCAAGTCGTAGCGGCCAAACTGCGGCAGCAGATATAGGCCCGCTGCCCCAAGGCGGCGCAGCTCAGCGGCCAGCTCCAGCGCAATACGCACGCCCTCTTGGGGAGCATCTTCTCCGGCAGCCTCAATGCGTTGTCTGACGGCTTCAGGGATGACGATACCCGGCACCTCGTTGTGCAGAAAGGCCGCATGGCGGGAACTGTAGAGTGGCAGCAGCCCCACTAACACCGGCGTGCGGAGCGGGCCGTACTGCGCTTCGTAGCGCCCAATGAAGGAAGCGTATACTTCAGCGTCAAACACTGGCTGAGTAATGAGGTAATCTGCGCCGCTCTCCAGCTTCTTGCGCAGTGTCCGCATCTCATGGTCCGCATCGGGGGCGTTGAGGTTCAAAGCGCAGCTCACCAAAAAGTTTGTCGGCTGGCCGATAGGGTTGCCTGCCCAGTCCACCCCCCGATTGAGGTTGTGCTTGATCAGGCGCACAAGACCCGAGGGTACAATGTCGTAGTTGTCGGCGGCGTCGGGATAGTCGCCGATGTGGGTGGGGTCGCCCATCACCACGAACAGGTTGCGCACGCCAAGTGCGTGCGCGGCCAGCAGGTCGCCTTGCACACGCAGCAAGTTGCGCCCACGTGTAGGGAAATGTAGCACCGTCTCAATGCCTGCGTGGTTCTCCAGCAGATAGCACACCGCCCAGGGACTCATCCTCATACGCGCCATGGGGCTATCGGTCACGTCGATCACGTCTGCACCTGCCTCATGCAGCAGGCGAGCAGCGTGCAGCAGTTTGTCGGCCACTACGCCGCGCGGCGGGGAAACCTCAACGGCAATGACGAAGTCCCCATGCGCCAACTTCTGCGCCAACGCGCCCGGGGCGGCAGGTGCGGCTTCCCCCTCGGCGATCTCGGCGGCAGGCTCGGCAGGGGGATTCACCTCCACCGTCAGAGGGCTGTCCAGCGCGGTACGCATCGCAGCGATATGCTCCGGCGTGGTGCCGCAGCAGCCACCGACGATCGCCACACCCTGATCGCGCAGCGCAACGGCGTACTCGGCGAAGTACTCCGGGCCGGAGGAGTACATTACCCGCCCGCCGATGTATTCCGGCCATCCGGCGTTGGGGATAGCAGAGAAGCGCACCACCGGACCTCCGGCCAGTGCAGCCTGCATCTGGCGGATGATGCGCATGATCTGTGCTGGGCCGTTGGAACAGTTAGCGCCGATCACCTCAACACCCAGCGCAGCCAACACCTGGGCCGCCTGCGCCGGCGTATTGCCGAGCAGGGTGCGGTCGTCACGGGTGAACGTCACCTGCGCGATCACCGGTAGGTCGCACACATCACGAGCAGCGCGGACGGCCTCGCGAATCTCACTGAGATCGGAGAACGTCTCCAAAATCAACAGGTCGGCGCCTGCAGCACACAGGGCAGCGATCTGCTCGCGGAAAGCCTCGTAAGCCTGTTGCGCCGTCACGCGCCCTACGGGAGCCAAGCGCACTCCCAGCGGCCCCACCGATCCGGCGATGTAGATATCGGACCTGCCCGCAGCCTCGATGGCTTGCCGAGCAAGCATCACACCAGCGCGGTTGATCTCAGCGATGTCGTTCTCCAAGCCATGCTCGGCCAGCTTGAAGCGGTTGGCACCGAAGGTGTTGGTCTCCAGAATCTCCGCACCTGCGGCAAGATAGTCGCGGTGGATGGCCAACACAAGATCGGGTTGATGGAGGTTTAGCGCGTCAAAACAGGCATCGATGGGCACGCCTCTGGCGTGCAGCAGGGTGCCCATTGCGCCATCGGCGAGAATCACGCCCTGCGCCAGCCGCTCACGGAAGGGGATTTTTCCCATGCTCCCTCCTCTCACCACGCCTGCCCCACATGGTACACGGGCAGAGGCATAAATTGGATAGAATGTATCGCCATTGTAGCGGAGGAGCAAGGGGCAAAAATCGAGGGGCACAGCCTCGCGTGGCCGTGCCCCTCGTCAGAGGCATCAGGCGGGCAGACTAACGGGCTACATACTCCGGCTGATGGTGCAACCTCGGCGCGGCGATGAAAGACAAGCCATGCTCGGTGAGTGCGCGGGCAGTGCGGTTAAGCGCGTTATGCTTCTCCAAATAGTTACGCAGCAGGGCATCCCAATCCCCCGAGTCGATCACCTCCTGCTTATCGCGGAAGTAGTCCAGAATGTCGGAGGTGTGGCCGCCCTCGGCCTCAATCTGCTGTTCGACCTCTGGATCGCCGCCCTCATGCTTAGCCGAGATATTCTTGACGCGGGCAGCCAGCTCCACCAGTTCATCGCGGCGGTTGTAAGGCTGGCGCACGATGCTGCGCCATGTCTCGGTGATGTGATGCTCAAAACGCACCACATCCTCAAAACCCAGCGCCTTGCGGAAATAGGCGGTGATCTCGATGGTCTCGTTGTTGACGGAGTTAGACCAGTTGAAGCCGATGAGAGGGCTGGTGCCGTCCTCACGGGCAAAGAGCTTAGCGCCGATGAGCGTCCACAGTGCGGCGTAGGGATTATCGTTGCCCATGAAGACCGAGATCTTGAACTCGTTGTCGATGCCGAGCTTGTAAAGCATATAGCCCAGGAACACCGTGCCCGGGTTGATGTTGAGCACCTGCCGAATGCCGTAGGTGGTGTAGTAGTAAAGGAACTCGTCTACCCACTTGAGCGCATACTCGTTGGGCTGGCCCACCCCGCCGAAGTAGCCGGTGATGGTCGCCGGGCCGCCGAGGTGGACATTGGAGCCGTCGGTGCCTTTGGTATCCAGCGTCTCCACATAACTCGCGCCCATGACCTGCATGGCGGCGGCAAAGGCCAGGATATCGCCGTTATCGGCCTCCTGCTCTTTCATCTTGCGCACGCGGATGAAGCGCCCGGGCATCAGCTCGCCGTTGGCGATGGCCTGCTCGGCCTCGGCGCGTAGCCACGGGAAGTATTGGGCTGCACTGATCTCCAATGTGACGGCGAAATCATCCAAAAAAGTCATCTCGCTGGCGCGGTCGCCCAGCACTTTGCGCCGGTAGGCATCCACAGTGATGAACGCCCCGGCGTCGCGCTGGGCGATGAGCCACTCAATATCCTCCAAGTAAGGCGAGCCGATCTCCCGCAAGCGTGCCATGAGGTTGTCCAACCGCCGCGCCTCGCGCGCTTTGCGGTTGATCTCCTCCGGCGTACCGTATTTGGCTACGATCTCCAACAGGGCGTTGATGGCTTCATTGTGAGGGTCGAGGAGTAAGTCGTTGATGGCAGCCAGTTGCCCGACATCGATGCGCAGGCGCTCCCTCAAATCGTCCATGAGGCTCTCCTTCCTGCTTCAGGGATGACTTTCCACCCTTAGTATACACTACAACAGCGCCGCCCTGCGTGCGGAGAAAGAAACGCGCAGCTTACATGCTGCGCGTCAAAGAATGCCTTGTGAGTAGCCCCTACAGCCCGCCACCGGCGGGAGGCTCCTCTTCGTGCTGCGCCTGCTCGGCCAGCCCGGCCTGCGCTTCGGCGAC
>DAOTYL010000395.1:0-6667 GCA_034434955.1 Anaerolineae bacterium
ACCGGCGATTATGCCTATCAGCGCTTCGTCAACACCTTCACCGCTGCGCAGAACTACCAGCGCATCAAGGTCAGCGTGGAGGTCATCGCAGCGGGCGGGAAGCTGCTGGTGGACAACCTCAGCCTGCTGGAGACGGAGTAGAGCACGCCGGCCTTCTCCCACCTTCTGGCCCTCTGTGATCGCGGGAAGGGGGTTGGGGTAGGGTGTCCTAAAACCGAATGTACCCCGTCGGGTTGACGGCCACGCCGAAGCGCAGCATCTCAAAATGCAGGTGCGGGCCGGTGCTGTTGCCCGTGCTCCCTACTTCGCCGATCACCGTGCCGCGCACCACCCAATCGCCGCAGGCGACGTTCACCTTGCTGAGATGAGCATAGTAGGTGCGCCAGCCGTTGCCGTGATCGAGCACTACTAGATTCCCGTAGCCCACCGGATTCCATCCGGCGTAGACCACCGTCCCGCTGTCTGCGGCAAAGACATCCGTGCCGACCTCGGCAGCCAGATCGATGCCGGCATGGTAAGCCGAATAGTGCTGTGAGATCACGTAGCCGTGCGTGGGTCGGATGAAGTACCCCGTGCCGCTGCGCGTGACCTGCGCGTTCGGGCACAGCCCCGCGCCGACGCTGGCGTAGCGCACGCTGTTCGCTCCGGCCTGCGCCGCGGGGATGGAGAGGATCATGCCCGCATAAATGCGCGAGGGATTGAGGATGTTGTTGGCCACCGCCAGCGAGTGCACCGTCACCCCGTAGCGCAGGGCGATCTGCGAGAGCGTCTCCCCCGGGCGCACCAGATGCGAAGTCGCCGTGCGGGCGGGCGCAGGCCGCGCCGATGCCCCTGCCTCCGGCAGCACGATCACCTGCCCCGCGTAGATGCGGTCGGGGCGGGTGATGCCGTTGGCCGCCACAAGGCCATCTACCGTGACGCCAAACTGCACGGCGATGCGCGAGAGTGTATCCCCCGGACGGACGACATAAGTGCGCCCGACGCTTGTCGTGGAGGGTTGGGAAGCATCGGCTGCTGCGCCGCCTGTGGTGGGGATGCGTATCTGCAGCCCGGGATAGACAGCGTTGGGGCTGGCGAGGTCGTTGGCGGCCAGCAGGTCATCCACCGACACGCTGTAGATGAGGCTGATGCGGTAAAGCGAGTCGCCACGCTGAAGCGTGTAGACCATATCCTCGCGGTTCGTCTGCGGGGCAGGGGCGCTGCCGCCCAGCACGGGGATCGTGATCTGCTGGCCGGCAAAGATGGCGTCGGGATTGGAGAGGCCGTTGGCTGCGACCAGATCGCTCACCGAAACCCCGTAGCGGCGGGCGATGGCGCTCAGCGTATCGCCTGCACGGATGGTATAGACCTGCCCACCCGTTGCGCCCGGGCGTGGGATGACCAGCACCTGTCCGATGAAGATCAGATCGGGGTTGTTGAGGCCGTTAGCGGCGACCAAATCCTCAACGGTGACGCCGTAGCGCAGGGCAATACCGGAGAGCGTTTCTCCAGCGCGCACCACGTGCGTGACCTCGCCGCCGGGCGTCAGCGAAGGCGCTACGCCGGCGATCACCGCCACGCCTAGCACCGGAATCGCCAGCGAGGCGATCACCCAGGTGTAGGAGATCAGGCGCCGAGCGCGTTCGGAGATAGTCGGACGGCGGGCGGGGCGGGGCCGGTACTGCTCCATGATGCTCTGCCTGTCACTTCGCTGCAGTTGGGCAACGCTCGATCATTATAGCCCCGATTGGCAAATTGCGCTGAAAGGTCGGCGGGGGTGAAGTTCATGCCCTTTGCTCACCCCCTCCTGTAGCCGCGGGGAGGGGGGAGAGGCCATGATCCCCTTGCCTCAAGCGGCGTTCTGGCGTAGAGTTGAAGACACTCTAACCATCGCCGTTGACGGATTGACCCTTGATGGTCACCCTCACCCTGCTCCCCAAAGAGAGGTTTCACGCCGGCGACCAGCTGGGGGCCTACACCCTGCTGGAGCGCATCGGCGTGGGTGGGCAGGCAGTGATCTGGTCGGCCTGGGATCACCGCTACGAGCGTGTGGTGGCGATCAAAATCTTCACTGCTGGCGAGCCTGACTTGCCAAGCGCCTCCATGCACTTTGAGCGTGAGGCGCATCTGGTGGCCAGCCTCTCACATCCCCACATCCTGCCGCTCTACGAGACCGGCCTCGCCGATGGTCACCCTTACTTTGTCATGCGCTACGCTTCACGCGGTTCGTTGATTGACCTGCTGCGGCATGGCCCTATTCCCCCTGCCGATACGTTACACCTACTCGCGCAGATCGCTTCGGCGCTGGAGTACATCCATGAGCGCCGCATTGTGCACCGCGACCTCAAGCCGGGCAACGTGCTGCTGGATTCGCGTCAACACGCCTACCTCGGCGACTTCGGGCTGGCGCGGCGGATCGAACAGATCACGGCGCTCCTGCACACCGGACGTGGCACCGTCCCCTATGCGCCGCCGGAACAGCACATCCGCGCCCCTATGACGCCCAAGTCCGACATCTACAGCCTCGGCGTGCTCATCTTTGAGATGTTGACCGGCACCCTCCCTTGGCACGGTGATACCTCCCTGGCCCTGCAACAGCTCCATGAGGGTACGGTGCTCCCCGACCCCGCCGAGATCAATCCGGCGCTGCCGCCCACCCTCGCGCCGGCGCTGCGTACCCTTACCGCTGCCGACCCCGCCGAGCGTCCGGCTTCGGCCTTCGAGGCTGTCCATATGGTGGCACAGGCTTTGCAAGATGAGGATGCGCTGGATAGGTTCACCCAGCACCCGGCCGTCCTCGCGGCGGAAGGCGATCTACTGGTTGTTGAGGATGCCCGCACCCTGCTGGCACAGGCGCTGGCGAAGTGGGACGCTGACAGGGGGCCGTTTGAGATGAGCCTCACCCACTTCGTGCTGGTGAACACAATCGCGGCGCACGCCGAACGCTATAACCTGCCTTTGGATGAGGCAACCTGCCTCTTTATGCTGCGTGGGGCGCTGGTTCATGGCCACCATATCGATTTCTGGTGGCGCAAGGTGGATGATGTGCTGGCACGCCTGCGGCTTTGCGAGCAGGTGCTAGCCCATGAGGGGGAAGCCGTCGTTGGGCGGCTGCTGACATTGCTGTTGGGCGAGCCGGCGGGCAGTTTCCCTGCTGAGCAACTCTCCCTAGGCACGCTGGAACGACTCATCGCTTTGGCGGCGGAGGCTGAGAGCGCCACCCTGCGGCGGGATGCACTTGCCCTGTTGGGGCGCGCCGTCGGCCCGCAGAGCGGCCTTCAGGCAGCCCGCTGGCGATCGGTGGCCTTCAGTCCGGCGGCAGATGCACAGCTGGCGGCGTTGGCGCTCGGTGAGCATCCTCTGGCCGACGAGGCAGCCCGCCTGATCGGACGGGTATGCAGTGAGCAGGCCGTGCGCGAGCTGATCAAGGCGCAGGGACGCGCAGCACCGGCACGCCTGCACGCCGCGTTGGTCCAGGTGCAACGGGTGGCAGGTAGCCTGCCGAGCGTTGTGCCGCCGCTGCTCCGCTTGCGCACGACGGCGGAGCGAATCCGTCGACGCCTGTCGGAAGAGTACGCTACCCTCTCTTGGGTGCGGGCGCTGATCGGCTTGGCCGCCGGTGCGCTGATCGGCCTAGCAATGGCACGCGGCGCCTTTGCCGCACTCAACCTACAAATGCGCGACATCTTGCTCCAGCCCTATCCTACCAGCGGCGTGCTGACCATCGTCAGCATAGATGACAGTAGTCTGGAGCGTTACGGCCGTTGGGAAAACTGGCCGCGCTCCCTCCACGCGGCGCTCATTGACCGCCTGCACGCCGCCGGAGCACGGGCCATCGTGTTTGATATCACTTTCGCTTCTCCCAGCGCTGATGATGCTCTGCTGGCCGAGGCCATGCGGCGGGCGGGTAACGTCGTCCAGCCGGTGCTGGGGCAAGGCAGTGCCATCTTGGATACGCCGGGCGCGGCACGCTATATGGGCGGCGTATGGCCACACCTTGACTTGACCGCTGCCTCGGCGGCGCTGGGGCATACCAACGTGTTGCACGATGTAGATGGCTACGTGCGCCGTATGCCCACTGTTATCGTCATCGATGGGGTGCGCTATCCCAGCCTGCCGTTGGTTGCCGTCCATATGATGTTGGGCACCGATCCCTCCACTGTGCCGCAAGCCGAGGATGGCCTGCTGCGCACGGCCGGGCGTGAGATCCCCGTTGGTAGGGCGGGCGATATGCTCATCCATTACGCCGGGCCGCCGCAGGATGGCGAGGTCTCCACTTTCCCCGTCGTGCGCTACGAGGACGTGCTGGATGGCCGCGCCGACCCCGATCTATTCAGAGGCAAGATCGTCCTTGTCGGTGTGATGGCCACCGCCGAACCCGACCGCTACCTAACGCCGGTGAGTCGGCGCGGCCTGCCCATGTACGGCGTGGAAGTGCTGGCCAACGCCATTGAGACGATCTGGTCGGGGCGCTTCATCCACTTGCCGCCACTGCCGGCGGAGGTAGCGATCTTGTTGGCGCTGGGACTGCTGACGGCGCTCATTGATGTGCGCCCCTGGCTGGGGCTGGCGCTCACAATCGGTGAGGGCATGGTGTATGTGATCATCGCCAGCCTGCTGTTCGATCAACAGGGCCTCATGCTGAGCCTGCTCTACCCGCTGCTGACGATCCTGCTCAGCTACACAATGACCACTGCCTACCGGCTCTCGGTAGAGGTGCGCTACCGACGTGCCGTCATGCGCCTTTTTGAAGCGCGGGTGACGCCGGAGGTGGCACGCGCCGCGCTGCGTGCGATCCGGACGGGCGCCATCAGCCTGAGCGGAGACGTGCAGCAGGTGACGGCGCTGGCAGCAGTCGTGCGCGGCTATGGCCGTCATGCCGAGCTGCACGGCGGGCAGGCCGCGCAGGAAATGCTGGATCGGTTGGTGGGCATCCTCAGCGAGTCGATCTTCGTCTATGAGGGCACGCTGGTGCAGGTGGGGCGCGATCAGGTGGTGGCGATCTTCAACGCCCCTATCCCCCAGCCGGATCACGCCCTGCGGGCGGTGCGGGCCGCGCTGGAAGCGCAGCACCGCCTGCGCCTCTACCACGAGGGGGTGCCTGCCGATCATCCCCACCGCGCTGTGGGCTTTGCCTGTGGGGTGCACACGGGGCAGGCGATCGTCGGCCTCGGCGGGGCAGGTGCGTGGTCGCCTGCGGGCAACCGCCCGCAGTCCGCTTTGCGCGCCGGTGGTCGCCGCGAATACACTGCTGCCGGTGAGGCTATCAGCCTTGCCTTGCGCCTGGCCGATGCCGCCCAGATGGGTCAGGTGCTTATCGCCTCATCCACCCGCGAGCGGATTGCCGATGTTATCTTGGCCGATCCCCTGCCGCCGATAGCGGTGAGGGAACAGACGGTCCCCCTGGCAGTCTTCGCCGTGCAGCAGCCACTCGCGGAGGGGTGAGGTGGGATGCGCTATTCGCCGTCGGCGTGACCCCGCATCAGCGCCCGTGCTGTGAAGAGCGCTAGATCGCGGAACAGCGGCTCAATCCTCGCCTCTTTCTCCTCTTGTGGCAACGCCAGATGCTCCTCAATACGCGCCATGAGCGCCTCGGCTTCCTGCGGATCGGCGTGACGGCCCAGGTGATCCATCAATAGGCGGTGCGCTCCCTTGCGCTCGATGGCCTCCAGCCCATCCAGCATCTGGCGGTGCGGCGTGCCCTCCCAGATGGCGAGGATCATCGCCTCGCGCAGCCAGCGCTCCACACGGTTCTCGGCGAGCGTCCCCACGCCGGCGTAGACCTCCATCGCCCATTTCGCCGTCTGCGCAGCGAACTCCGCCGTCCAGTATTTGGCCAGATGCGCCATCAGTCGGAAGAGGTGGTAACGCTCGGAATAGCGCGGCGTCTCGCGCCACACCTCGTTGAGCAGGGCGACAGCCTCCCAAGCGAGGGCGTAGGCCAAGCGCAGCCCTTCCTCACGCTCGGCGAATTGGCGGGCCAGCAGCGGATGCTCTGCAATGGGCCGCTCAAATGCCACCCGCTGGCGGGCAAAAGTCAGCGCATCGGCGAGGGCACGCTGGGCCAGCGCCACGCTCCCCACGCTGTTCGCCACCCGTGAGATGTTGAGCGTCTCCAATATCAGGTAGATGCCTGCCTCTGCCTCACCGAGCAGATGGCCCTCGCTGCCATGCAACTCCACCTCGCCGGTGGGCACCGAGCGCGTGGCGATCTTGTCCTTGAGCCGCCGGATGGTGAAGTTGAGCGAGCCATCAGTGCGGCGGCGTGGCACCAAAAAGAGCGCCAGCCCGCGCACGCCCTTTGGGGCGCCCACCGGACGCGCCGCCACCACGGCCAGATCGGCGTGGGCGTTGCTGGCAAAGTACTTCTCGCCGGTGAGCAGCCACAGGTCGCGAACAGGGCGGGCGGTTGTCTCCACGCCCGCACCGAGGTCCGAGCCGCCACCGACCTCGGTCATCCACGTGGCGCCCTGCCACACGGAATCGTCGCGGGCCAGCATGGGCGGCAGGAAGCGCGTCTTAACCTCTTCCGTGCCGTATTTGGCGAGCGGGACGGCGGTGGAGAGCGAAACCGTGTGCGGGCAGAAGAGGCCCGGGTCGAAGAAGCAGGTGACGTAGCCCAGTAGGAAGAAGGGCAAAAGCGACCCTTCCTCAAAGCAGCGCCAGATCACGCCGGCGCGGTAGCCTG
>DAOTYL010000396.1:0-4297 GCA_034434955.1 Anaerolineae bacterium
TTGCGCTACATGAGGGGGAGATAGCCGTTAGATGCGCCTCCTCGTAGATCGGTGCGCTGGCCTGACAGGCCTCGCTGCACAACGGCCCAATCACGGCCACTAGATTCGGCTCGCCGATCAGCGCTTCAGCGGATGATTGTCCTCCCTCAGCGGAGCAGCCCGTATCGACCCTCACAATCTCTACCGGAAAACCCTTGATACGCGGGAGACGCTGTACAGCGAGCTCAATACCGCGTAGATACTCTAGCCCTTCCGTGCGGAGGACCGGCTCTTCCGTGCGGAGGAGCGCATCATTGGGTGTGATCGCCACCCCAATACGGATGGGGTGCTGCTGAGTCACAGTGACAACTTCCCAGGCGTCCACCAGCTGCACACTACTGGGACGCTGCGCACATCCAGCGCCAAGCAAGGTCAAGGCAGCAAGCAAGCACAGGACAGAGAGCCTCGTTTGCATGATCGATCCGCTCCACTTTGACAGCGCAGCTTTGCCCCCTCAATCGTCCTCGGGCGAGCGTCCCGCCAGACGACGGGTCGGGTCGTTGAAAGGCTGGCCCAGCGCCACCGAGCGCTGATAAGCCGCCCAAATGGCGCGCGAAACCACCGTGCGTAGGCCCCCTTTCTCCATATGATAGAGGGCCTCAGCGCTTGTCCCTCCCGGCGAGGTAACCTCATTGCGCAAGGTTGCCGGATGGCGTGGCGACTGGCGGGCATACTCAACCGTACCCCGCATGGTCTGCAAGACGAGCTGTTGAGCAATACGGCGCGGGAAGCCCAAATGCACGCCCGCGTCTATCATTGCCTCCATGAAGAGCAGCACATAAGCAGGGCCGGTGCCGCTTAGGGCAGTCGCCATGTCAAGGTAGCGCTCATCATCCACATGCACCACCTCACCCAGCGCACCCAGAATGGTATTGGTCTGCCCAATCTGTTGCTCGGTGACTTCAGCGGTGGCCGTCCACACCGTGATGCCTTCGCCGATCTGGGCAGGTGTGTTAGGCATCGCCCGCACGACGGCTGCATGAGCTAGCCCATCGGCAATGGTGCGGATAGGCACTCCTGCCGCAATGGAGAGCACCAGCGCATCCGAACGGATGATCCCGCGCAGCTCTGGCAGCACAATGGGCATCACCTGCGGCTTGACCGAGAGGATAACCACGTCACGGTCACGCGCCGCCTCGCGGTTGCTGACAGTGCTTTTTACACCGTACAACTCGGCCAGCTCGCGTCCACGCTCGGCGCGGGGACCTGCGGCGATGATACGTTCAGCGTCTATCAACTTCTGGCGCAGCAACCCCTTGATCATGGCCTCGGCCATGATGCCGCTCCCAATAAAGGTGATTTGCTTATCCTTTAACATCGCTTACCTGCCCGCAAGAGTAATTTTGAGCAGTATATCACGGGCGGGCACGTTCACAAAGGGGGCTACCAGCGCGTGGAAAAGATATAGCGCACCAGCCGCAACACATGGCGCTGCCCGCTTAGATAACGATCGATCAACCCGATGTCAAAAGCCGCCGGCCGAAAACCAAAGTAGCGTTCCACTGTGCCCAAACCGGCAGTCTGAGGCGTTGAAAGCATCTCCACCCACTGCTCGGTGAACGGCCAGCGGGCGAATAGGCCATCCAGAAACCAGGCGGCGGCCCGATGGGCCAACAGCGGCAAGCCGATGATAGGGCGACGTGTGCGGATGGCGTGCATGACGCGCATCACCACCCGGCGATAAGAGAGCAGTTCCGGCCCTCCGAGTGTCATAACCTCATCGATCAGGTCCAGGTTCTCCAGCGACATGGCGAGGCAGGTGACGAGATCGTCAACCCACAACGGCTGGAGCATCTGCTCACCGTCGTTGGGCACAAAGTAGACGGGGAAAGTGCGCACCAACATGGCGATATGCTCGCTAAAGCGATCGCCCGCACCGAACAGCACCCCTGTGCGCAGGATGGTATAGGCCAGCCCACTATTGCGGATTGCCTCTTCAATCTGCCCCTTGGCACGTAGTACCGGGAAGGCCGAAGTGCGATCGGCGCCGATGCGGCTCACAGCGATCAGCCGCCCTACATGCGCCTCCCGTGCCGCCTCAATCACCGCTTGGGCCCCGCCAACATCCACCTCCTGCAAGCGAGCATAGCGCCCGCGCAGTTCTGTTCCCACCAGATGGATGACCGTATGCACGCCTCTCATGGCCGCGCACAAAGCATCCTTGTCGTCCAAACGCCCAACGGCGACCTGAAAAGCCACCCCACGTGGAAGGCGATCGGTGTCTGCGCCAGGGCGCAGTAGGACGCGCACTTTCAGCCCGACCTGCCCGGCCAAACGGTGCACCAACCGACGTCCCACAAATCCGGTGGCACCGGTGATCAAAATCATACTCTCTCCACCGAGCGAGAGATGAGGGTGATGGCTAGTACAGCAAGTGCCAATAACCTGCTATAATTACACGGTAAGCCAATTCGATCCCCATCCCGCTCCCCTGCACGTAGTCAACGCTACCTTATGGGGTACAGTCTCTTCGTCCTCAGGTAGGGGGCATTGGCAACGAGGCGATTATAGCGTCAGCGGGCGTTACGCCAAAGCGCTCGTTGTTGCAGAACGCCCGATGCAGATAGGGGTTTATATCTTGTAAGATCGGTCTGAAAACACTGACAGCGATAGAGCGAGAACATCCATGAATGCAAAACGTGTGGTTATCACGGGGTTGGGCGTTGTTTCGCCCTTGGGCAACGATGTCCCAACCACGTGGCAGAACCTTATTGCCGGGCGATCTGGCGTCGGACCTATCACCCTCTTTGATGCTTCTGACCTCAAAACCCGCATTGCCGCCGAAGTCAAGGATTTTGACGCCGTGGCGCTCTTCGGGGCGCGTGAGGCGCGGCGTATGGATCGCTTCACCCATTTCGCTATGGCTGCCGCAATGCAAGCCCTCACCGACAGCGGCCTGCAGGTAGGCAAGGATGATGCCCACCGCGTGGGGGTCGTGCTGGGCAGCGGCATCGGCGGAATCGGCACCCTGTTGGCGGAAGCAGCCAAAGCCTTTGAGCAAGGCGCAGCCCGCGTCAGTCCCCATCTTGTTCCCATGATGCTCCCCGATACGGCGCCGGGCAAAATCGCCATCGAGTTCGGTCTGCGCGGCCCCAACATGAGCATCGCCACTGCTTGCGCCTCCGGCACCAATGCCATCGGAGAGGCAGCGGAGATGATCCGGCGCGGCGTGGCCGATGCAATGATCACCGGCGGATCGGAAGCCGGTATCGTCAAGCTCGCAATCGCGGGTTTCGGTAACATGGGGGCGCTTTCGGAGCGCAACGACGAGCCTGCCCGCGCTTCGCGCCCCTTCGACAAAGACCGCGACGGCTTCGTGGCCGGTGAGGGAGCGGCCATTCTCATCCTCGAAAGTGAGGAGCATGCGCTAAAGCGTGGGGCACGCATCTATGCCGAAGTGCTGGGCTACGGCGCTTCGGCGGATGCCTACCACATCACAGCCCCGCTAGAGACCGGCGAAGGTGCGGTATTGGCCATGCGTGCCGCGCTCGAAGAAGCGGGCATCGCGCCCCAAGAGGTGGACTATCTCAACGCTCATGGCACAAGCACGCCCCTCAATGACCGCGCCGAGACACTGGCCATCAAAGAGGTTTTTGGTGAAGCAGCCTACTCCCTAGCGATCAGCTCCACCAAAAGCATGACAGGGCATTTGCTTGGCGCAGCTGGCGCGTTGGAAGCGCTCGTATGCGTTAAGGCTCTTGAAACGGGTGTTATCCCTCCCACCATCAATTACGAAACCCCCGATCCAGAGCTCGACCTCGACTACGTGCCCAACGTGGCGCGTCAGTTGCCCATCCGCGTAGCAATGTCCAACTCGTTCGGGTTTGGGGGACACAACGCCTGCATCATTTTTGGGAAGTACGGCAATGACCAGCCATAAGCGCACACCACGCAGCCGCCGCGTACTTGCCAGCACGGGGCGCTATGCACACATCGTGGGATGGGGAGCCAAAGTTCCAGAGAAGGTGCTCTCCAACCGCGATCTGGAACAGATGGTGGAAACCAGCGATGAGTGGATTCGGGAGCGCACCGGCATTGTCGAACGCCGCATCGCCAGCGACCGCGAAAACGCTGTGTCGCTGGGGTTGGCTGCTGCCCGTGAAGCGCTCAACCGCGCCAACATACTTCCCCACGAGATTGACCTGATTATCGTTGCCACCTCCTCCCCCGAGTACCTCTTTCCGGCAACAGCTAACCTGATACAGGATCGACTGGGCGCTACCCGCGCCGGGGCCTTTGACATCCTTGCCGCCTGCAC
>DAOTYL010000397.1:0-3551 GCA_034434955.1 Anaerolineae bacterium
GCTGCTTTGGTCTACGGTTGGCGTTGGGGGCGCGGCCAGCGCGAGATCAAGCGCTATGCGAGCGGCTTCCCGCTTAAGACCTGCCCGACCTGTCAAAGTGGGCAGTTGCGCCTTGAGGAGTATGTCCAGCGGCCGCTGGGAGTTGCCGTTTTGCGGCGTTCGGTGCACTGCGATACGTGTCGCTCGGTGCTGCGCCAGATTCGACCCGGCTTGTGGCGCTATACCATTGACCCGCTGGTCAATCCCTCTCTTGCCGATGCGTACAACGGCCGCAGTTTGGCCGATGCCGATCTGCTGCCGTTCGCCGATCTGGCCCGCGCTTATGAGCCGCTCCTGCGATCGGAATCCCCCGCCATTTCCGAGGACTTCGAACGCGCCATTGAGCATCTAACGGCGCTTGAGCGGCAGGTGCTGGCCGCCGAAGCGGCAGAAGAAGCATCGGCAAGCGATGAGGCTGCTGAGGAGGACGCCGGCGTCGATAGCGAAGAGGGGGCAACACGCTAAAGGTCACTCATCCGAGACACGCTCGATATGGGCTCCCAGGCTGCGCAGTTTGCCATCCACGTTTTCGTAGCCTCGATCAATCTGGGCCACATTGCGGATAACGGTGGTCCCTTCGGCGCACAGTGCCGCCAGTAACAGCGCCATGCCGGCACGGATGTCAGGGCTGGAGATGCGCTCCATCTCGCCGTGCAGCTTGCTCGGCCCCTGAATCAAGCAACGGTGGGGATCGCACAGGACGGCTCGGGCACCCATGTAGATCAACTTATCGACGAAGAAGAAGCGGTTTTCGTACATCCACTCGTGGAACAGCACCGTGCCCTCGGCTTGTGTAGCGATCACCAGAGCAATGCTCAGCAGGTCGCTGGGGAAGGCTGGCCATGGCTGAGCCTTGATCTCCGGAATCATATCCCCTAGATCGGAGACCACCTTGAGCGGCTGGTGTTCGGGTACGATCACATCGTTCCCTTCGACTTCCCAGTGCACGCCCAGCCGATTGAACACCAGCCGGATCATGGAGAGGTGCTCCGGCGAGGCGTCTTTGATGCGCACCCGCCCATGTGTGACGGCGGCAGCCCCGATGAAACTGCCCACCTCAATAAAGTCGGCGCCTACACGGAACTCCCCGCCGTGTAGGCGATCCACTCCCTGAATGGTCAGCACGTTGGAACCAATGCCCTCAATCTGCGCTCCTAGGCTGTTCAAGAAGTGACAGAGGTCCTGGACATGCGGCTCTGAGGCTGCATTGCGGATAATGGTGGTCCCCTTGGCCAAGCAGGCTGCCATGATAGTGTTCTCGGTTGCTGTGACGCTGGCTTCGTCGAGGAGGATGTCTGCGCCTTTTAGCCCCCGCGTCCTAAAGACGAAGCACTCGCCAAGCTCAAACTCTGCACCCAGCTCTTTGAGTGCCAGCACATGGGTATCCACCCGACGGCGGCCGATCACGTCGCCGCCCGGCGGCGGCAGCTCAAGTTGCCCCAAACGGGCCAGCAGCGGCCCGGCCAACACAATGCTGGCACGGATGGCCGAGGCCAACCGGCGATCCACTACATGTGTGGTGATCTCTTGAGCGTGGATGCGCCAACTTCCCGCGCCCACGTTCTCCACCGAGACCCCCAACAGGCGCAGGATATCTATCATGGTGCGCACATCCGCTATGTCCGGAATATTGTGCAAGATCACCGGCTCATCGGTCAGTATGCAAGCGGCCAGCAGTTTAAGGGCTGCGTTCTTGTTCCCGCTGGCGGTGATAGTGCCGTTGAGCGGCACGCCACCCTGAATGATAAAGCGATCCATTGTCTTCCCTTTATGGATGACTGATCAGAGGGACAAGGCAAGGCTGTCGTCAAGCCCCGGTAGGCTCAAAGAGCAAAGCAACCGTATCTCGCACCTTGATAGCCAGTGCGTCCGCCGCATTGCCCTGATTGACGGCAATTTCCAGCCCGTCAGTGCTCCCGATCAGAGCGGTAGGTTGGCCCACTGGAACTTGGCTGTAGGTCTGATGCAGGCCATTAAGGGTATGCCAGCCGAATGTCACACGGGCCTTACGCGCATCGAAGCGCAGCGTGCCGGTCGGGATCAGAGAGGGATTGAGGGGCTGGAACTCCACAGTGCGCTCGTCAATCCAGCGCAAGCGCATAATGTTGGTCAGTGCGTTGCCAAAACGGTCTATACGAACTACCTGCCCCCGGATAGCATTCGGCAGCACTTCCAGCGGTGGTTGCTCAAGCAGGATCAGCTCATCTACAGGCGAGCCTAACCGATGCAGCGGCACCCCGTTGGCCAGATGGGCAGCCACAGGGCTGAAAATATCCCGCCCGTGAAAGGTATAGCTGGGATTAGGCAACCAGTAATCCGGCTTGTCAAGCATAACAGCCTGCCAGGATGGCTCCTGCAGGAGGACATCGGTCAGCACGCCGTTGTCGGGGGCAACAAAGCGACCTCGCGGTGTCTCAAGGGCGATGGCTCGGCGCTGCCCACCCACGCCGGGGTCAACGACTACCAGATGGATGGTATGGGGTGGGAAATATCGATAGGCGCTCCCCAAGATATGGGCGGCCTGTTGGATGTCCTGCGGCTTGATCTGATGCGAGATGTCTACCAGCCGGACATGGGGCGCAATGGTCAGGATCACGCCCTTCATTACGCCCGCATAGCCATCCTGATCCCCAAAATCCGTCAGCAAGGTGATAATCGGGAGGCTGTGTGCCATGCTCGCATTGTACCGTGAGCGCCCGATAAGACGCAAAACATAAGGCTTTGAGAGACGCCCTAAAGGGCCTCACGCGCCTGTTCGATGCTTCAATTGGTCATTTGTAGGGCACGCCGTTATAATAATTGTGCCCCGAAAAAACTGAAAGAGGAGTCCGCATGAATAGCGAAGAACCGATCCCCGGTCAGACGGAAACCCTTCAGGTCTCTGAAGGCGGGGATCTCCAGACCACGAAGGAGGCCTCAACGAGTGCAGACCACGTAGAGGCGTCTGAAGCAACCCCAGCAGCCCCCCTTGCTATAGAGAAGCCCGCTACCAGCACAACGGCTCCCCCTAGCGGCAGTGGAGCGGAACAGACCCCCCAAGAGCGAGCAGATAGTGCCGATGAAAGCCGCATGACTGACGAGGAGATATTTCTGGCGGCTGTTCAGGGCGATATGCCGCTGAATGGCGAGTATGATGTTCTTCTTGCCCCTCTTTCTCGTGGGCAGATCATCAAGGGAACTATCACCCGCAAGTCTGAGAGCGAGATTCTGGTAGATGTCGGCACAAAGTCCGAGGGCATCATTGCCGGTCGTGAGCTGGAGGCGCTGGACGCGGAGACCTTCCAGAACCTTCAGGTCGGTCAGGAGGTCTACGTCTATGTGATCGCCCCTGAGAATCGGGATGGGCACCCGCAGCTCTCGCTACGTCGGGCGATGGAGGAGCAAGATTGGCTCACCGCCGAGGAGTACCTTGCCTCAGGCAAAATCTACGAGAGCAAAATCGTGGGGTTCAACAAAGGCGGGCTGCTTGTGCCTTTTGGCAAGTTACGCGGTTTTGTGCCCGCCTCGCAGAT
>DAOTYL010000398.1:0-3976 GCA_034434955.1 Anaerolineae bacterium
GGCATGTTGGCGCTGACCAGCATGGTGCTGGAGCGGGCGGGCTTCTCTGTGCAAAAAGCAAGCAGCGGACAGGAAGCCTTAGAACTCGTGGAGCACTCGACGCCGGACCTCTTCCTGCTAGATGTGATGATGCCTGACATGGACGGCATCGAGCTATGCAAGCGCATCCGCTCCAACCCCCGCACTCATCACACACCTGTGGTATTCCTTTCCGCCCACACGGAACACAGCATTATGGCCAACGGATTTGAGGCAGGCGCTACGGAGTACCTTGCCAAGCCTGTCAGCCATAAAGTGCTAGTGGCGAAGGTCAAAGGCATCCTGGGGCTGGATTAGGGACGTATCACGCACACCTTCTCCACCCTTGTGGGCGGTGAACTTCCCGACGGCCTCTGCTCCTCAACCCTTGGCAAAAACGGGAATGGGCCAGTTGTCATCAGCTGGCCTGTTCCCGTTTTTGGGGAGGACACTTCGCCGGCAGCCGATCCAACAAAAAGCGGGGGCGGCCCGAAGCCGCCCCCTTCACCGCATGAAGAAGTGGTCGGTACGTTCAGGAAGTCATGAAGTCGCGCAGGATGGCCGCATATTGAGGCTGACGCAGACGACGCAGGGCCTGCCGCTCGATCTGGCGGATGCGCTCGCGCGAAAGGCCCATGATCTGCCCCACCTGTTCCAACGTCTGCGGGATGCCGTCTTCCAATCCAAAGCGCAGCTTGAGAATCTGCGCCTCGCGGGGCAGTAGCTCGCCCAGGATGCGCTCAATGCTCTCCGCCAGCGCGATGCTATGCATGGACTCATCCGGCCCGGGCGACTCCTCATCTTCGATGAAGTCACCGAACTCGCTGTCATCGCCCACCGGCGTCTCCAGTGCGATGGTCTGCGGGTTGGCTTCCAGCATCTCACGCACTTCGGCGGGCGGAAGGTCCAGCGCTTCGCTCAATTCTTTGACCGTCGGCTCGCGGCCCAACTCCTGCCCCAGCCGCTCGCTGACCGTGTTCAGGCGGCGCAGCTGATCCGAGAGGTGCAGCGGCAGACGGATGGTGCGCGACTTCTGCGACAGCGCGCGTGTGATGGTCTGGCGGATCCACCAGCTGGCGTAGGTGCTGAAGCGGTTGCCCATCCGATAGTCAAACTTGTCAATGGCGATCATCAAGCCCACATTGCCCTCCTGAATGAGGTCCGACATGGGCAACCCCTGGTTGCGGTAGCGCTTGGCGATGCTCACCACTAGACGGGTGTTGGCCTTGGCCATCAGCTCACGCGCTTCCTGTCCATCGGCGACGATCTGCCGCAGCTTCTCCGCCTGCTCCTCGGGCAGGTCAGGATGCTCTTCCAGATAGGCCGCTGCTTCACGCCCACGCGCGATGCGCTTGGCCAGCGCAATCTCCTGCTCCGGCGTCAGCAGTGGCTCGGAGGCCATCTGACGGAAGTACAAGCTGACGGTATCGTCAGCCGGGATGTGATCGATGTTCTCCGGCACGACCTCGCGGTCGGCGAACATATCCTCGTCATCCTCGAAGTCTTCCAACAGCGCTTCCAACTCTGCCGTTCTCATTGATCCTTCACCTCACTGCTTGATGCCTGAATGTCCGGAGACATTCGGCCCTTTTATCCTATTAATTAGATAGGTATTTACAAAAATATCTTACCACACAATTATTAGAATCGCATGAGAGCCGTTTGGATTCATCCCAAAAACGCTAAAAAGCCTATTTGTGTTGCGCCCTTTGCAGAGCAATGCGGCTTACTGGGATCAGGGGAACAGGCGGCGCACGATGCGGCCCAGCAGGTAAAGCAGCACCGGCAGCAGTGCTAAGCCAAACATGAGGCTGGCAAATAGATAGGCATACTCGGCCTCGTCCGGATTGGGCGGGCGCGTCAGCGTCAACGAGAGGGCAGCCCACCAGGCCTGCAAGAAGGCCCACACGGCACGCAGAAGCGGCTCAACTTCTACACGGTACCAGCCCTGCAGGGCGACAAGCCAAGCAGGGACATCCCACGCAGCGGAGAGGTTGCGCACCAGAGCCGCGATCTCCTCATAGTTGGCGCTGAACAGCCACGCCACGCCGAAGATCAGGGCGAGCCACCCCCAGACGGTCATCCAGCGCGAACTGGCGGCAGCGTGGCGCTGCTGCCGCTGGTTGACAGCCTCGCGCATCTCATGGTCAATAGCACGCCATTCGCGCACGCCGTACAGGGGATCGTGGCGATGGGCGGCTTCTAGCTCCTCACGGGCACGCGCCTGCTCAATATACTCACGCAGGATGGGCAACCATTCCAGCCGCCGCTCCTCCAGACGGCGCAGGTGCAACAGGCGGGCCTGATGTCCCCCGCAGTGCAGACACACCGCACTGTAGACTGCCTGTTCACAACGCAGGCAGCGGCTGGGCAAGCCTGCGCCGCAGTTCAGGCAAAAGTTGAACTGTCCATCGTTGGCGGCCCCACATGAGGGGCATTCCCAGCCCAGGGGGAGCAGATGGCGCGCGGCGCGGTCAGGATAGCCCAGCGCTGCGCAATGCGGACAACGCAGGCGCGGCTGCCAGCTCGGCATCTGGAACGTGCCGCCGCAAGCAACGCACACCAACACACCCGGCTCGCCTGCTGGTGACCAGACGATGGCAGTCTGTGGATGGGATGCGGTGGCCATTGCGCTCTTAGCGCCCTGTGCCTATCTTGCTACAATCAACCGCACAGAGTATAACGCATCTTCACTCCGGCGGGCACTTTCCCGCAGAGAAGGCAGGGGCAAGGCTGAAGTTGAATCTCGCCCCAATCTGCGCTAGATTATTAGACCGTTGCCTAACGTCAGCGTTGGCCACTTCCGCTTATCAGAGGGGTATATGGCGCAGGCTGCTCTCGCTACGGGACGTCTGGTGGCCCTACGGCACCGCGATTTCCGCCTGTTGTGGATGGGGATGCTGATCTCCATGATCGGCTCGCAGATGCAGCTCGCCGCTGTGGACTGGCACGTTTACGAATTGCTGCGCGGCCAGACCTATACTGTCACCCTCTTCGGACAGGCCATCTCCCTCGGTGCCGAAGCGCTGGGGCTGGGCACATTGGGATTGGTGCGCATCGTCCCCATCATCTTTTTCGCGCTGCTGGGCGGCATGGTGGCGGATACACAAGACCGTCGCCGCCTCATGATCTTCACCCAAAGCGCGGCAGCGATTATCGCTGCTACGCTGGCTGCCGTTACCCTGCTGGGGTATGACAGCGTACCGGCGATTTACCTCCTCACCTCACTGGGGGCTGCTGCCGTCGCCTTCGACAACCCCGCACGTCAAGCACTGGTGCCGAACCTCGTCCCGCGTGAGCATCTCACCAACGCTGTGAGCCTCAACACGCTGGTTTGGCATATCGGGACGATCATCGGCCCCATGATCGCAGGCCTTATGCTGGGCGCTTTCAACATCGGCTGGATTTACGCCGTCAATGCCGCCACCTTCCTCGCCGTGATCGTTGCCCTGCTCCTCATGCGCTATCGGGGGCAGGTCAACACCCCTAACAGCGGGCTGGGCTGGAAACCGCTCATGGAAGGGCTGCGTTTTGTCTATCGCTCACGTCTCATCTGGAGCACCATGCTGTTGGATTTCTTCGCCACCTTTTTCTCCTCGGCACGCACGATGTTGCCCATCGTAGCAGGCGACATCTTGCATGTAGGATCGCTGGGCTACGGCCTGCTGCGCACCGCCCAGCCGATCGGTGCGATGATCGCCGGGGCAGTGCTTGCCCTGCGGAAGGACATCCACCGTCAGGGCGCGGTGCTGCTCGCCAGCGTCGCGATCTACGGTGTAGCAACGGCGCTCTTTGGCGTCTCGACGCTCTTCGCCCTCTCCTTCCTCATGCTGGCGCTGACCGGCGCAGCGGATACCGTCTCCACCGTCATCCGTGCCACCCTGCGGCAGCTCCTCACCCCTGACCACCTGCGCGGGCGCATGACCAGCGTCAACATGATCTTCTTCATGGGCGGCCC
>DAOTYL010000399.1:0-3183 GCA_034434955.1 Anaerolineae bacterium
CCCTCAAAGCCCCCACACCAACGCTCAATCAGCTCGCGGAGGGGGATGCCGAAGGGCGCTTCAACCACGCCGGGCCGTCGGACATGTCCGCTGACGCAGAATAGCTTAAAGCCGGTGGAGTCCTTCGTCCCCCACTGACGGAACCACTCCGCGCCGTTGCGCACGATTTCGGCGGCCTGCGCTAGCGTCTCCACGTTGTTGATGGCGGTTGGCTTGCCAAACAGACCGTGCGTGGTGGGGAAAGGCGGCCTGAGGCGTGGGAAGCCACGTTTGCCCTCGATGGCCTCAAACAGCGCTGTTTCCTCTCCGCAGATGTAGGCCCCTGCCCCACGCCGGATTTCAACCTCCAAGCTAAAGCCAGTCCCAAGGATGTTTTCACCCAGCAGGCCTGCTGCGCGGGCTGTGTCAATCGCCTGCTGCATGATGGCCGCCGCGCGGGGATACTCACCCCGTATAAAGATGTAGCCCTGCTGCGCACCGATGGCATATCCGCAGATTGCCATGCCCTCAAGGATGCGGAATGGATCGCCTTCCAGCAATGCTCGATCCTTGAAGGTACCCGGCTCGCTCTCATCGGCGTTGCAGACCACGTACTTTGGCTCGCCTTGCGCTGCGCGCGTGAACTGCCACTTCAGGCCGGTGGGGAAGGCAGCCCCTCCGCGCCCGACAAGGTTTGCCTCTTTGATGGTGTTAATGACCTCGTCGGGAGTCATCTCAAGGAGCGCTCGCCGCAGCCCCTCAAACACCCCCTCGGCACGGTGAGCCTCCAGGTCAAGGGGGTCCAGCACACCGATGAGGCGCGTTAAGATGCGCGGTTCGCCGGTGACGTGCAGGCTTGCGGTGGGGGCCTTCGCTGTGAAGAGCGTTTCCGCGCTGTCAGGCGTCAGGCCTGTTATGGCCATTTCATCCACCAGTGCCGCAGGCCCTTGATCGCACAGGCCGATGCAGGTGACGCGCTCTATGGTGTAAGCGCCGTCAAGGCTGGTCTCGCCGGGCAGGAGGCCTGCATGACGGCAGGCGGCTTGGAGCACTTCCTCCCCACCCCGTGCGGTGCAGGCCGGATCGGTGCAGATACGGATCACACGCTTGCCCAGCGGCTCGCGGGTGAAGAGGGTGTAGAACTCCGTAACGCCGTGTACTTCGGCCAGTGGGACGCGCAGCGTCTGCCCGATGGCGACAAGCACCTCCTCCGGCAGGTAGCCGTAAAGACGCTGTGCATCATGAAGGACGGGTAGTAGATGGGTGCGGGTGCCATCGCGGTATTTCTCAAGGATGGGTTCCAGCAGAGAGAGGTCTACTTCAACTCGGGTGCTCATGATAACTCCTCGCCAATGCTCTGTATCCGGCGGGATTCACACGAGGTTCGTAGGAGGAGAGGCATCACCCGCGTCTGGCGCTTGTGCGCCGGGGAGATCGGCCCCTCCGAGAGAAGAGGATACACCAGATGCGGGTGAGTGTAAAGATTTCAGCAGAGCGCCGTTCCTGAGCGATCTTTCAACGGCCAACCGCTAACCGCTTATTGACATACAAACATAATTCACTTACAATAAGAACAAAACCGAACACCGGCGGAGCGTGTGATGCTGCAGTCCGAACGGCGTAGGCGGATCATCGAGCTCGTTCAGCAAGGCGGGCAGGTTACGGTCACCGATCTGTGCCAAATGTTCGGTGTCTCAGAGATGACCATTCGGCGTGACCTGCGCGATCTGGACCGCGAAGGATTGCTGCGGCGCGTGCACGGTGGGGCCATCAGCAATTTGGGCCGCAGCTACGAACCGCCTTATCGCTTCCGTGCTACGCGCAATATTGAGGCCAAGCGGGCGATTGGCCTCAAAGCCGCCGAGATGATCGTGGACGGTGACAGCATCGCCCTTGATGTAGGCACCACCACCTTAGAGATTGCGCGGGCGCTGCATGGCAAACACAACCTCACCATCGTCACTTCTAGCTTACCCATCGCCAACGAGATCGTTGCCAACCTCTCGCTCGAGACGGAGGTGCGCCTCATCCTAACAGGAGGCATTGTGCGCTCAGGCGAACTGTCCATGACGGGTAGCATTGCCGAGCATACCTATCGTATCCTGCATGTAGACAAGGCATTCATCGGCATTGGGGGGATCAGCCTTGAAGCCGGGCTGACGGAATACAACCTCGACGATGCGCTGGTTAAACAGCCTCTGATCGAGCACGCTCGCGAGCGCATCGTAGTGGCTGATGGAAGCAAACTGGGCCGCACCACCTTTGCTTTTGTAGCTCCCCTTTCCGCGGTAGACGTGCTCATCACAGACCGGAGTGCGCCTCCCGAACTTGTGCAGGCGCTGCGTTCAGCAGGCATTCAGGTAGTCATCGCCGACTGGCCAGTGGCTTAACAGACATCTCCGGAGGATAAGTTTATGGCAGCCTGGACAGAGGAGCTCTTTGGCACAGTGAAGCCTGCTATCGCCATGGCACATGTGCCCGCGCTCCCTGGGACACCGCGCTATGACGAAAAAGGCGGCATGGCGGCCATCATTGAGCGCCTGCGGCCTGACGTACAGCTCTTAGTGGATGGTGGCTTTGACGCCATCATGTTTTGCAATGAGGACGACAGACCTTACGTTTTTGAGGCCGGCATCGAGCAAGTTGCGGCCATGACCCGCGTGATCGCCGAACTGGCTCCCAAGAGCATCCCCTTTGGTGTGGATTTCCTATGGGACCCCATGGCTGCCATGGCTATCGCCCACGCCACCGGTGCCTCCTTTATCCGTGAGGTGCTGACCGGCCTTTACGAGTCGGATATGGGGCTGTGGTCACCCAGCGCGGGGAAGGTGTTGCGCTTCCGGCGGCAGATCGGGGCAGAGAACATCCGCGTCTTCTACAACGTCGTCCCGGAGTTCGGCTCATCGCTGGGGAGTCGGACTGTCGCCCAGCGGGCGCGTAGTGCCGTCGTCTCCTGCTTGGCCGACGTGATTCTCATCTCTGGGCCGATGGCTGGGGTAGAACCCGATCTGGCGCTGTTCAAAGAGGTCAAGGCAGCAATAGGCGATGTGCCGGTGTTCCTCAACACGGGAGCCAAGCCGGAGAACGTTGGTGCTTATCTGCAAGTAGCCGATGGCGTCATCGTCGGTTCCAGCCTCAAGGTGAACGGCTATACCTGGAATCCGGTGGACCCGGCGCGAGTGAAAGCCTTTATGGATCGGGTGC
>DAOTYL010000400.1:0-3307 GCA_034434955.1 Anaerolineae bacterium
GTGGTGCCGGTGGATGCGGCAGGCCAGCCCTTGCGTCCGGGCATCATCTGGCTGGACGGGCGGGCGGTGGATGAAGCACGCGCGGTGATGCGCAAGGTGGGCGGCCCGGAGATATTCGCCCGTATTGTGGGCGTGGCGCTCACCGGCAAAGATGTGCTGCCCAAACTGCTCTGGCTACGTCGCAACGAGCCGCAGGTCTACGCCCGCGCCGCCGCCTTGCTGGACGTGGGCGGCTATCTGCTCCTGCGGGCCAGCGGTCAGATGGTCTACGAGTGGACGGCGGCCAGCGTCACCGGCCTCTTCGACTTCACGCGCAAGACGTGGGACGCCTTCCTCATGCGCCTGTTCGGCATGGAACGCGAGAAGTTCCCGCCTACGGTGCGCTCCACCGAGCGCGTGGGCGGGCTGACGAAGGAGGCCGCCGAGGCCTGCGGGCTGCGGGAAGGCACGCCTGTCATCGCCGGCGCAGGCGATGCCCCTGCTGCCGCCGTCGGATCAGGCGCAGTGGGGGAAGGGGACGGGCATATCTCGCTGGGCACCTCCGGTTGGGTGGGCGTGGTGACGGCAGGCCGCGTTACCGGCAAGCGCGGCATTGCAACCATCCAATCCGCCGACCCGGCCAAACTGTTCCTTGTCGCCGAGACGGAGACGGCAGGCGCCTGCTTGGATTGGGCAGCACGGGCGCTCTACGCCGCCGAGCCGGGTGCGGAGGTCTTCGCCCGCATGGACGCCGAAGTGGCGGCGTGCGAGGCCGGAGCGGGTGGCCTGATCTTCACCCCCTGGATGTACGGCGAGCGCTGCCCCATTGCCGATGAGTCGGTGCGCTCTACCTTCCTCAACCTCTCACCGCTACACACCCGCCCCCAGATGACACGCGCCATTTACGAAGGGGTAGCCTACAACCTGCGCTGGATGCTGGAATCCATCCATGAGCTGTACGGGATGCACCCCGACCCCGTGCGCGTGATCGGCGGGGGGGCGAAAGGCGCCCCTTGGTTGCAGATCATTGCCGATGTGACGGGCCGCACAATGGAGGCCGTGCCTCAACCCCAACATGCTGCAGCGGTGGGCGCGGCACTGGTGGCCGCCGTCGGGATGGGAGTGTACCCCTCTTTCGAGGCCCTCAAGCCCCTCATCCGCCCCGAACACACCATGACGCCTAATCCTGCGCCCCGCTCGCGCTACGATGAACTGTATGCCGCTTACCGTCAGGTGTACCGCGCCCTGCGCGGCTTATACAAGAGGCTCAATCGCCCTACCGAAATGCCATCCTAGCGCATCACCCCTGTAGCCGCCATGTACATTTGTGCTACAATCAGATCAAGAGGCACGCCCGATAAAATCTCGCTGTTTGGGGTGGTACCCAATGAACAAGATCTTTCTTCACTCATGCGAGACAATGCCCGAATTATCAGACGGCAGTGTGGCGTTGACAGTTACATCACCACCGTATTGGAATGCAATAGATTATGACATCCATGCAGCCGATAAGCGCCGAAACTACCGAACACGCGCCTACAATAGCGGCTATTCAGGGTATACTGAATACTTAGATTGGCTGGACAAGATCTTTGCGGAAGTCTTGAGGGTCACAAAGCCTGGTGGTTTTTGCTGCATTGTTGTTGGGACCGTTTTGCTGGATGGCAAACACTATCCTGTACCATTTGACCTCACAACGCGCTTAACACAAGGCGGCTGGGAGTTCCATCAGGACATTATCTGGCACAAATGTACAGCGGGGGTCAAGCGGGCAGGAGTCACCATCCAGAAACCCTATCCAGGCTATTATTACCCCAACATTATGACAGAGTACATTCTGATCTTCCGAAAGCCTGGGCCTCCTATCTACCGATATAGAAGCCTGCACGAAAAGAAGGAAGCCGAAATTCCCATCAACCGTCTGTTCACAATGGATATTGCGAATAATGTCTGGCATATTGCCCCTGTTCCACCCGACTACATAGATCACCCGGCGCCATTTCCCGAGGAAATCCCCTATCGGCTCATTCTAATGTATTCCTACCCAGATGACCTTGTGTTGGACCCGTTTGCTGGTTCAGGCCAGACTTTGAAGGTTGCGCGTTGGCTGGGCCGTCAGTATGTGGGGTACGAGATCATCCAGAAGTACGCTGAGCTTTCAGAGCAGAGGATTGATGAGCCTTTACTGATCCGCCCCAGGCAATTGGTTGCCATTTTTGAGAAGATTGGGGTAGACGATCCTATAACGCCTAGGGGCGCACTAGATAATGAGCAAAGGCGCCAACAAGCAGAAGATTTCACTCAAGCGCAACTGTTCTGATCTCAAAGCCACGCTCAAGACATCACACCTGTTAAGGTTGGGGGCTATGACGTGATTTTTAAAGCTATAGCCAAGAGAATAGCCGATCACCTCTCTACCATCCCTAAGCATTGGGACGGGAAGCAAGCTATTCTGAGAATGCAACAGGAAGGCTTCCCTCATTGGCGGCAAATGGAGTGGATAGGATTCTACTTCCAGTTTCTCTGCTACGAGTATCTCTCAGGGATCGTCCAGATCCCTGGCCCAAGGTACGGCAAGGTTGAGTTTGATGGTTTCTTGGTTATCCCTTGGGACTTTAAGGCCCACGCCATAAACACCAGCAGCCACCAGATCATTGTTAACGATTCAGAAGCCATATCCAAAGGGATTCGTGACCATGGCAGTGTGGGCGTTATTCTGGCACTTGGAAAAGTAGAGTACAACGACGAAAACCGCAGTTTTCAACAATGGCATAATGCGCTCAAAGGTGGCCCCTCTATCTACGAGAGGGAGCGTATCAGGCGTGGAGCATGGTCAAGGCTGCGCAAAGTTTCTTTCGACCTCCAGCAGATCTCCTTCATTCAGATCACCGATGATACGCTCATAAAGTGTGGCTCGTTCCAAGAAGATTTTAGAAACTCCAACGGAAAACCTCGCAGGCCCAAAGTGCTCCTTGATCTTGAGAAGCTCGATGAGGAGATTGCTTACTTTGTGGAGTTCTGACCAAAGAGCGGCAGCATAGCAAGTGAGGTGTTGCGCTGGAGCATGAACTAAGGAGAAGATCGCCATGTTTGCGACCGATGTAGAATCCCTGCCGCTGGCCCTGCCGGAGGCCATCCCCGCCGATGGGTACATCATCGCCACCTACTTTGCGCAGTATCCCAAAAAGCTGGATATGCAACTGCTGGCGCCCGCCATCGCCATCGAGCAGAGCACCGGCACATGGACGCCCGTCCCGGGGGAGACGCCCGAAGTGCGTCGCCGCCACGTGGCCAAAGTGATCGCCATCTATGAGGTGCCTGACCACGA